>NZ_BADI01000697.1:0-1270 GCF_000333555.1 Herbaspirillum sp. B65
CGCGAGCAGGATGCGCGCCGCGCCGCCGCGGCCGAGGCCGATAGCGCCGTGGTGGAGAATTGAGATGGCCGATCACACCTCGCTGGTGCCGGTGCGCAGCTCCGAACTGAACCTGGGCAAGCCCGCCCCCTGGCACATCTACAACGAAGCCGGCAAGCTGCTGCTGGCGCGCGGCACCATGATCGACACGCCCGACCAACTGGCCGGACTGATCGAGAACGGCCTCTATCGCAATGCCCGCTGGATCGCCGAACCAGATACCGAATCGGTGCCGCTGCCACAGGCCCGCGATGTGCTGCGCAAGAAGCATGGTGGCAAGAAACCGCACAAGCCCAAGCCGGCCCTGCGTGGTCAAGCCAGCGTGATTCCCCTGGATGACGTGCGCTGGCAGATCGGCGACACCGTGTGGCTGCAATTGGCCGACGATGCTGCCCAGCGCCATGCGGTCACCCTGGTGGGTTGCTTGTCCAATCGCAGCATCCTGGTCAGTGCCCCGCAAAAGGAGGGTAAGCAGATCTTCCTGCGCGAGGGCCAGGCTTTCGTGGTGCGCGCGCTGACCGGGCGTCGCGCCTATGCCTTTGCATCGCAATTGCTGAAGTACCAGCATTCGCCCTTCGTCTACCTGCACCTGTCAGCCCCCAGGGAAGTGCGTTCCACCGTTATTCGCCAGGCTACCCGCGTGCCGGTGGGGGCGGAAGGCTATCTGGAGGTGGATGGCTCCACGCCGCTACCAGCCAGCGTGATCGATCTCAGTCTGGCGGGTGCCTCGCTGGTGGCGACTTCCCTCAAAGGCAGGGTCGAGGCGAAAAAGGGCGTCAGTGGCACGTTGCGCTTCATCGCCTCGGTGGCCGACCAGCAATTGCCGCTGGAGTTGCCGGTGGTGCTGCGCGCAGTGGAATCGTTGGGAGAGGCCGATTTCCATCAGTACGGGGTGGAATTTGCCCCGTTGACGGTGCGCGACAAGCTGGTGCTGTCGGCCTATGTCTACCAGGAACTGACCTTGCAGGAATAGCACTGTCATTGCTGCAGGAGAATGTCGGGCGGAGGGGCTGTCCAAAGCCCGGCTTCGGTTAAAATTCAGCCCATGAAAATCCTCATCAGCAACGACGACGGTTACCTCGCCCCCGGCATCATCGCCCTGGCCGAGGCACTCGCGCCGATCGCCGACATTACCGTGGTGGCACCTGACAGCAATCGTTCGGGCAGTTCCAACTCTCTGACCCTGGACCGGNCCCTGTGGGTAGAGCAGGCCGCCAATGGCTTCTACTAC
>NZ_BADI01000696.1:0-1156 GCF_000333555.1 Herbaspirillum sp. B65
AGGCCGTTGAGATAGTAGTTCTCGCCACCCACGTTGATGGTGTCACTGCCGTGCTTGAAGGTGACGCCACTGAGCAGCACATCCCTGTTGCTGCCCGCATTCTTGTCGGCAAAGCTGGCCGTCGCACCACTGGTCGACAGCGGCGACATACCGCCAGGCAGGGACGCGACCGTACTCAATGAACTGATGGTGGCGCCCAAGGTGCCGTCATAGGTCTTGCTGGCGATGCTGGCCGCAACATTCACGGCCATGTAGCTGGTCAGTTGTGTGAGCTGGTTGTAGCCGATCAGGTAGGGCGTAAAGTCTTGCGGTGCGCTGTAGGAAGTCGGGGTGTAATAAATCTTCGCGGTCGTGGCTGCATCGCCCAGGCCGATATAAGTCCAGCCGTTGTTATCATCGAAGAGGACGGTGCCTGATCCCTTGGCACTATTGTCTGCCTGCAGAATGGTCTTGGTGCCATGGCCCAAGGACATATCGACAGCCCCGCCGCTGGACTGGCTAGTGCCCGCGCCGACCGAAACGTAGTTCGGGGTAAACACGAAGCGCACGTTGTTGTAGGCACTCAGCGTGAGGGTATAGCTATTCGAATCCCAGTTGACGTAAGTGGCCGTGTGGTTGGCGTCGTAGGAAGCGACTGCGACACCGATCGGGTCCAGCACGAGGATGTCGCCACTGCTGCCACTGCCACTGCCGCAGGTGACGCCGCAGGAGGGGCCAGCGCGGGAAGTCTTGATGGTCACGTTGCCATTATTGAGTGCCGCAGTGAGCACGGCCGAATCGACGTCGATACCGTAGTTGCTGCCCCAGAAGGCGATGGAGCCGATCTTGATGTCGGCAGGATCGAGCAACCAGTTGCCGGCACTGCCGCGCGGCGCCAGGGTATTGACCGAGGCGGTGGAGCCGATCTTCAGTTTCAGCCCCGAGGTTTCCACTGCCCCGCCATTGCCGGACGCAGCCCCACCACGCGCCGTGATGCTACCGTCAAAACGGGTCGTGCCATCCGACCACAGGGCCACGCGGCCACCGTTGCCGCTGCTGATGGCGCTGGCATCGATGCTGCTTCCGGCCTCCACCGTGGTGGTGGTGGCGTTCTGTTCGGGACCGGCACCCAGGAAGTTACCGCCCACATAGGCCGTGCCGCCGCCGGCATCACCGG
>NZ_BADI01000695.1:0-1676 GCF_000333555.1 Herbaspirillum sp. B65
CGCGACGATGGTACCGAGATCGAGCGCAAGAGCTTCCACAGCGCCGGCAAGGCCAGCTTCAATCTCAACCGCAGCCTGACCGTGAGCGGCCTGAAGACGGTTGCCGGTGGCAATACCACGGCCAATGCGGTCTACACGCTGCTGTCCTCGGACGAAGTACTGGCCCTGCGCAATAGCGGCGGCGTCCCCTTCAGCGCGGCCTACCTGGCCACAGGCACGGTCACCATCGACCTGGGCAAACCGGTCTATAGCACCGGCAATGGGGCCGGCGACTGGTTCGTCTGGTCGGCCATCGGCGGCGGCTATGTGATCTCGCGCAAGAACGACAGCAGCGAGTGGTTCCGCGAAGCGCCCTCCAGCCAGCCGGCGCAGACGCCGGAGGCAGTCAGCGCGTGGCTGGCGGTCAATCGCGGCGCCAGCCTGGTGGCCGATGAACTGCTGCGCAACAATGGCGCCTCCAGTCACCAGAGCCGGCTCAATGGTGTGAGCCTGGTCAATGCCAATGGCACGCGCGATGCCGCCTGGGGCTACAAGGTCAAGCAGATCGATGCCCAGGGCAGGAGCAGCGATGAGGCAAACCTCAAGCTGCAGATGGTCACCCACCTCCCGCCGCAACTGGACCTGGACGCCTTCACCGATGGCGTACAGGCCAGCCGCAGCATTACCGTCACCAACGCCGAAGTGGCCACCCCGACCGGCGTGGCCCTGATGCCGCAGCTTGCTCCCCCCAAGGCCAACGACATCCGCATGATCGAGCTGGTGTCGGACAACGCGGGCGCCCACAACACCGATGCGCTGATACTGGATCGGGTGGTGGGCATCAACAACAACCTGGCCAAGGTCGACGGTCGCGTCGTGGGGGGCGTCAGCGGCGTGAGCTACCAGATCACCACCGTGGCCAACAAGAGCACGGTGACCCTGAGCAAGACCGATGGCGGCGCCTTTACCGCCGATGAACTGAGCCGCGTGCTGCAATCGCTGCGGCTGCAGAACGGTAGCTTCGACAATGGCGTCAAGACCCGCAACATCGACATCCGCCTGGTCGATGGCAGCGGCCATCGCAGCGTGGATCTGAACCGGGTCACCCTCCAGACCGATGGCACGGGGCTGCAAGTGGACCTGGACGCTGTACGCTCGGGCGTGCAGACCAGCCAGACCAAATACACCGGCGCCTTGAGGCAACTGGCCGGTGCCGGGGTGAGCTTCGTCGACAATATCGTGGCGCCGTCATCCTCCGGTGTGAAGGATATTCTGGTGAAATTCAACGGGATCGACAGCAGCACCGACCGGGTTCAGTTCAGTACCGATGGAAGGCAAGACCCGAGCCGCGTAAGCGCAGTATTTCGCGGCAGCATCGGTGGTGTGGGCGACCTGTTCTGGTTCCCGTCTACCGTCTCGCCCGAACTCACGGTCATTCGTAAGCAAAATGGCGCCAGTCTCACGGGCGCGGAAATCAAGGCCATTGTGGAAGGCATTAAGCTCATCAGCAGCAGCGAGGCCAATGTCGAGCGCAGCATGGACATTGCGCTGCTCGACGCCAATGCACGCGGCATCACCTCGCGCGCAACCCTGGCGGTGGACACCCTGCGCCCGGTGCTGAATATGGAGGCCAACAGCCCCCTTATACAGCCGCGAATCAGCCAGTCCTATTCGTCGACCGATGCCACCGGGGCTCA
>NZ_BADI01000694.1:0-18710 GCF_000333555.1 Herbaspirillum sp. B65
AGAACTGCCGCCGCCCCACCGCCGCCATCGACCGCAACCTGGCCTACCTGGGCCTGGTGGAAATCCTGCACGGCTATCCCATCGATGCCGTGGTGCTCACCACCGGCTGCGACAAGACCACGCCTTCGCAGATCATGGCCGCGGCCACCGTCGATATCCCGGCCATCGTGCTCTCCGGCGGCCCCATGCTGGATGGCTGGATGGATGGTGAACTGGTCGGTTCCGGCTCGGCCATCTGGAAGGGCCGCAAGCTGCTCTCGGCGGGCAGCATCGACAATGAGAAATTCCTGGAAATCGCCGCCGCCTCGGCCCCCTCTTCCGGCCACTGCAACACCATGGGCACCGCCTCCACCATGAACGCCATGGCCGAGGCGCTGGGCATGTCGCTGACCGGCTGCTCGGCCATTCCTGCGCCCTATCGCGAGCGCGGCCAGATGGCCTATGAAACCGGCCGCCGCATCGTCGGCATGGCCTACGAAGACCTGCGTCCTTCCGCCATCCTCACGCGCGACGCCTTCCTCGACGCCATCGTGGTCAATGCCGCCATCGGCGGCTCCACCAATGCCCAGCCGCACATCATGGCCATGGCGCGTCATGCCGGCGTGGAGCTGCATTCGGAAGACTGGATGAAGTACGGTTACGACGTGCCGCTGCTGCTGAACATGCAGCCGGCCGGCAAGTACCTGGGTGAACGTTTCCACCGTGCTGGTGGTGTCCCGGCCATCATGTGGGAGCTGCAGCAGGCCGGCAAGCTGCGCGCCGAACGCATCACCGCCACTGGCAAGACCATGACCGAGAACCTCCAGGGCCGCCAGTCGCAGGACCGGGAAATGATTTATGCATTTTCCGCCCCGCTGCGCGAACGCGCCGGCTTCTTGGTGTTGAGGGGCCACCTGTTCGACTTCGCCATCATGAAGACCAGCGTCATCTCCGAAGCCTTCCGTGAGCGCTATCTGAGCACCCCCGGCCAGGAAAACATCTTCGAATGCCGCGCCGTGGTCTTCGATGGGTCGGACGACTACCATGCCCGCATCAACGATCCAGCGTTGAAAATCGACGAAAACACCCTGCTGGCCATCCGTGGCGCCGGTCCCGTGGGCTGGCCCGGCTCGGCCGAGGTGGTCAACATGCAACCGCCCGATGCACTCATCAAGCGCGGCGTGTCCACCTTGCCCACGCTGGGCGATGGGCGCCAGTCGGGCACCTCCGACAGCCCCTCCATTCTCAATGCCTCGCCCGAGAGCGCCGTGGGCGGCGGCCTGGCTTACCTGCGCGATGGCGACCGCGTGCGCATCGACCTCAACACCGGTGAGTGCAACATGCTCATCAGCGAGGAAGAGCTGGCGCGCCGCAAGAGCGAAGGCATCCCGCCGGTGCCGCCCAGCCAGACCCCCTGGCAGGAAATCTATCGCAACACGGTGGGCCAACTGGAAACCGGCGCCTGCATGGAACTAGCCCTGAAGTACCAGGGCGTGGCGCAGACCATGCCACGGCACAACCACTGACATGCTGACCCTGCACCGTGAAATGACCATGCCACCGGCCCCGGTGCAACGCATCAAGGGGCCGCGGCGCATCGACGCGCACCAGCATTTCTGGCGCTACCGTTCCGAGGACTATCCCTGGATCGGTACCGGCATGGACCTGCTGGCGCAGGACCGCCTGCCCTACCAGTTCCAGCCGCTGCTGGAGGCGCAAGGCCTGCACGCATCCATCACGGTACAGGCCCGCCCCGGGCGCGAAGAAACCGCCTTCCTGCTGGAGATGGCACGCCGCGATGCGCGCATCGTCGGCGTCATCGGCTGGGACGACATCGCGTCGCCGCAACTGGCCGATTGCATGGAGCAATGGGGCCGCCACAAGCTGCTGGGCCTGCGTCACGCCATGCCGGAAACGGACGACGCCGCCCTGCTGCTGGCCCAGCCGCAATTCAACCACGGCGTGCGCTGGCTGCAGGAACGCGACTACGTGCTGGACGTGCTGGCCCACGAACGCCACCTGCCGCAACTACGCCAGCTATGCGCCCTGCACGACCAGCACTGGATCGTCTTGAACCACCTCGGCAAGCCCGCCCTGAAGGAATTCCGCAAGGGCCGCGCCGCCTATGAACGCTGGCGCCGCGAGTTGCGCGAGCTGACCGCCATGCCACACGTGGCCTGCAAGATCTCGGGCCTGTTGACCGAAGCCGACTGGCTGCGCGGCCTGTGTTCGCGCGACTTCGATCACATCGTGCAATGCCTGGATACAGCACTGGAACTGTTCGGCCCGCAGCGCCTCATGTTCGGCTCGGACTGGCCGGTCTGCCTGCTGGCCGCGTCCTATGCACGGGTGGTGGCAGTGGTGCGGGAATGGGCTGGAAAACGGCTTTCCTCTGCCGACCAGGACGCCTTGTGGGGCGAATCCTCGGCCAATATTTATGGTCTGATGACATAAGGTTTTTATCGGTTTCCTTTTCATTGCCAAGCGCCAATCCCGATGCGATATTGAGTCGGGGAACGCCTGTCAAAGGTAGGGGAGACTAAAATCAAACGCCTCAAACGCAACATGACCCTGACCATCAGCTCGCTTGCACTGATGGCGATCGTCATCACCAGCATCGTGCTCTATCAAAGCTATCGGCAGATAGAACGCACGTCCATCAACCACGCCCTGAACGTGACGCGCATCGCGCAGCGTTCGATCTCGCGCAACCTCGAACTGCTCTCGTTGGCACTGGACAGCCTGGCGTGGCGGTATCGCCATACGCAGTTGCACCAGATGCCGCCGGCGCAGCAACTCGATTTCCTGCTGGGTGAAAAAGTCGAAGCCAGCTACATCGCGGCACTGGGCATCGTCAACGCCGAGGGCGAACTCATCGTCGGCTCGCCCAGCCTGGCCGAGCTCATGCCGGGCAATTTTGCCGGGCGCGATTTCTTCGAGCAGCAACGCCATGAGCTGGCCAACGGGCTCTACATCTCATCGCCACTGTCGGTGCGCATGGAACGACGCCTGCACGTGATGGTCCTGTCCAAACGACTGGTCCATGTCGATGGCAGCTTTGCCGGCATTGCCTTCATGGTCCTGTACCTGGATTACTTCCGCCAATTGTTCGAGGGGCTGTCGCTGGAAAAAAATGCGGTCATGTCGCTCTACACGACCAGTGGCGTGGTCTATATGCGCCTGCCCTACAACGAAGCCTTCATCGGTTCGCGCCTGGACAACGTCCCCGACCTGCAGCGCATGACGTCTCCGCAAGCGCCGCAGCAGGGCAGCTATTTCGCCCGTTCGCGACAGGATGGGGTCAAGCGCCTGTATGCCTATGTCCGCGTGCCGCACACCAATTGGGTGGTCTTCATCGGTCGCACCAAGGGCGAACTGTTCCGCGACTGGACACGCATGTTCTACGCGGTATTGCTGCTCACCGCGGCCTTCAGCACCGCCAGCATCTATCTCATCAGCCGCCTGCGCGAGGAATTCTTCCGGCGCGGCAAGCTGGACCTGCAACTGGAACAGCAAGCCCGCACCGACAAGCTGACCTCGCTGCTGAACCGGCGCGCCCTGGACGAAGCCCTGCAGGAAGCCTGGCACAAGAGCCAGCGCAATAGCAGCACGCGCTTTGCGATCCTGTTTGCCGATGTCGATTTCTTCAAGCTCTACAACGACACCTATGGCCACAAGGCTGGCGACTATGCGCTGGTGGCGGTGGCCCGTTGCATCCAGGGGGCGGTGGCACGGCAATGCGACAAGACCGGTCGCTTCGGTGGCGAGGAATTCGTGGTCTTGCTCGACGAAGCCGATGTGCAAGGCGCGCTGCACGTGGCCGGCAACATCCTCACGGCCTTGCAGGCCTTGAAGATCCCGCACGAGCGCAGCCCCTTCGGGCGACTGTCATTGAGTATCGGGGTAGCCTGCCTGGATCGTGGCCTACACCAGAGCATGGAAGACGTGGTGAAGGCCGCCGATGAAGCGCTCTACCAGGCCAAGCGCGCCGGGCGCAACCGGGTGCAGTTGTACCGGCCGGCCCGGGCCGAGCAGGCCAGCGACCTGGTCCTCAGTTCAGCGAGCAGTTGAGCCACTTGGCGATGCGCACGCCATCCAGGCGCGAACCATCGGCGCTACCGCTGCCGAGCATGGTGACGATCACCGGACGGCGGTCATGCACCAGAAGACGCAGCACCATGTTGTGGCCGGACTCGTTGATGAAACCGGTCTTCTGCACCGTGGCATTGACCTGGCCATAGCGGATCAGGCGATTGGAATTGATGTACTGCAACTGGCCACGACCGATGTTGATCATCTTTTGCTTGTCCAGCGAATCGTTGCGGATCAACTGGTAACGATTGGCGGCCTTGACCAGCTCGGCCAGTTCGCGCGGGGTGGAGACATTTTCGGGCGAGAGTCCGGTGGCATTCTCGAAATGGGTATGGCTCATGCCCAGCGCCTGGGCGCGCGCATTCATGGCCGCAATGAAGGCCGGGCGCCCGCCCGGATAGTCGCGGCTCATGGCCGCAGCGGCGCGGTTCTCGGAAGACATCAGGGCGATATGCAGCATGTCCGCACGCGACAGGCTGGCGCCCACGTTCAGGCGCGAATGAGTGAACTTCAAGGTATCGAGGTCGTCCTCGCTCACTTCCAGCCGGTTCGTCAGCGGCAGCGGCTTCTGGTCCAGCCAGACCATGGCCGTCATCAGCTTGGTCACCGAGGCAATGGGCGCGACCGTGTCGGCATCGCGTTCGAAGAGCGGGGTGTTGGTCTGTTCATCGAGCACGTAGATGCCGCGCGAGAACAGGTGGCGACGCGAGGCTTCGGTGAAGCCGCAGCGCGGCAGCAGTTCGGGCTTGGTGTTGGTGGCCACGGCCGTGGCGGTCTTTGCATTGGCCTCGTCCGTAGCCGCAGTCACCGCTGCGGCCGTGGCGCCCGCTGCGCTCACACCGGCCGCCGCGGTTGCCGCTCCATGCGCGCGGCCACGTCCATGACGCCGGGGGTGGGAAGGCGCGCGCGCCTTGCTCTGTACCGGCGTCTTCTTGCGCAGGTTGCGCTTGCGCCCTTTCACACCGGTGGCCACGGCCCGGTGCTTGCCGGCGGTGGAGGTGGCGGCCTGGGCCTGGCTGGTCTTACCGGCAATGACGCTCAACATCAGCAGCAACACGCTGCACAGGAGCAGCCGGGTCAGCAGGCCGGCACGGCGCAGGATCAGCAGGAAAAAGGGGAAATCATTACCGGAACGGGACTGCTGCGTGCAAAACATCGTCGAAACCTTAGTCGGGGCATTCATCCAAGACCGGCCATGATACGGAAACTTGGACTTTGCTGCAGCACACTTCATCTGTGGATAACTTAAAGTGAAGAAAATAGCAAAAAAGACAAGCCTCTTCCCACCCACAATTTGCTTCCCTGGCTGCAACCGGGCGGCGCATAATCTGTCCATTCCAGGCCGGGGCGCCCTGCCATCCGGCGCCCACGTCAGACTGATCCACATCGATTCACATCCATTGTTCATGTCCAATCTCATCGTACACGGGGGCCGCCCGCTACGCGGCGACATCACCCCCTCTGCCAACAAGAACGCTGTCCTGCCCATCCTCTGCGCCACCCTGCTGACCGACCAGCCGCTGCGCCTGATTGGCATCCCCGAGATCACCGACGTCAAGAAGATCCTGGAGATCTTCCGCGTGCTGGGCAGTGAGGTGTCGGTGGACTACGCCAGCGGCATCCTGGAGCTGCATCACCGCGCGACCCGCTTCGATCCCAAGGTGCATCACCTGCCCGAGGAAATGCGTTCTTCCATCATGCTGGTGCCGCCGCTGCTGGCGCGCTTTGGCGTGGCGCGGCTGGAAAACGACGTCAAGGGCTGCACCCTGGGCGTGCGCGAGATCGATCCCCACGTGGAAGTGTTCCAGCGCTTCGGCGCACGGGTGGAGAGCAGTCCCGATTCGCTCATCATCCGCAGCGCCGCCATGCAGGCCAACCATCACTGGCTGGACTATGCCTCGGTCACGACCACCGAAAACTTCGTGCTGTGCGCGGCCGCCGCCGCCGGCGAATCGGTGCTCACCAATGCTGCCTCGGAACCGCACGTGCAGGAGTTCTGCCGCTTCATGGCCATGATGGGCGTAGAGATCGAAGGCATCGGCACCTCGCGCGTGACGGTGCGCGGTGGCGGCAAGCTGGGCGGCGGCGAATTCCGCTTCGATGAGGACTTCCACGAGATCGCCACCTTCCTGGCCATGGGCGCCATCACCGGTGGCCAGGTGCGGGTGCGCAACAGCGCGCCTGAGCAATTTCCGCTGATCGACCGCACCTTCGCCAAGTTCGGGGTGGAAGTGGTGCATGAAAACGGCTGGTCGCACACCCGCCAGAACGGCCCGCTCAAAGTGGTCAAGCCCTTCACCAGCAATATCCTGACCAAGGTGGAAGCCGCGCCCTGGCCTTACCTGCCGGTAGACCTGCTGCCCATCTTCATTGCGCTGGGGGTCAAGGCCGAAGGCAATACCATGTTCTGGAACAAGATCTACGATGGTGCCATGGGCTGGAGCAGCGAACTGTCCAAGTTCGGCGCCCACGTGTTCCTGGGCGACCCGCATCGCCTGATCACCTTCGGCGGCCTGCCACTGTCGCCGGCCTCGGTGGAAAGCCCCTACATCATCCGGGTGGCCATTGCGCTGTTCATGGTGGCGGCCAGCATCGAAGGACGTTCCGAAATTCGCAATGCGCTGCCGATCCGCCGCGCCCATCCCAAGTTCGTGGAAAACCTGCGTTCACTGGGGGCGGTAGTGGACTGGGTGGAAGAAGACTGAACATTTCTGAGTGATGTGGCAGACAAGGCGCCCGCAGACTGCCTTGCCTGCCCATCCATGGGGCCGCTTTTCCCCTGTATGAAGTTATCTTCTTCCATCGCGCTTTGCCCTCCTCCCACCCGCACAATGCGTGAGCCCTTCAGGCGATCTCGCACCATCCCGCCAAGCCCATTCCTTTCCCTGCGGCACGCTTTTTTGTTGCCCGTCACAAGCCACCCGATCGACTTTTTGAAGCATTCCAAAAGACGTGCCTCTTTCCCTGAAAAATCGAATTTATTCGACAGATCAACGGCCGTCGGCCACGCATAATTTCCGCCGTTAATCTACGTCGTGGCGGAAGTTTCGGTCACGCAAGCTGCGCCCGGTGAATCCACAAGAAAACAAGACAAGGAACACTGGCGTGCGCTGCGGACAGCGCTTCATCACTCCTCCACCGAGACAGGCTTCGCCCCACTGATCCGAGAGCAGACCCTTCGTCCGGACAGTCCTGTCTCAATCGCAATGATCGTCATGCTGCTGTCCTCTCGGATAGCAGCCTGGTATTTGTCGCCCTGCGGTTGGCGTAGTCGTGATCAACATGCATGTCGGACGATGCGATCCGGCATGTTCTCAACCACAGAACAGCCATCATGACCATTACCGTATTGAACCTGACCGAAGCCAGCAGCCTGCTGCGCACCATCTACAAACGCGACATCAAGGACGTGCGCGCCATCGACCTCGATCTGGTCCTCGTGCTGGAAAACGGCCACAAGATCATCATCAGCCGCGGCGCCGTCAGTGCCGTGAATACGCCCCAGGTGCAACTGGAATTCGCCGATGGCGATGTGGCACTGGGCGAGGTGTTCGAAAAACTGAACCACATCGAAGTGCCCGCTGACGCCGCCCTCACCGTCACCTCCAAGGAAATCACCCGCTACGGCATCAAGCGCGTGGCCAAGGGTGAGGCCGACAAGAAGGACAAGGATGTGGAAGACGCCCCGCTCAAGCTGGAGCTTGACGCAGGCAAACCCTCCGAGGCCCTGGCCAGCGCCCCCGGCAAGTCCGGCGGCAGCGTGAGCGAGCAGGCCGACGCCGGTAGTGCGGCGCGCACGCCGTCTTCCTTCTCCTCGCCATCGTTGGCCGACCCGGGCGCCACCACCAGCAACGACACAGGCGGCAGCATTTCCTGGCCGGTGGTGGGCGGCGGCCTTGCCTTGCTGGCCGCCGCCGGGGGGGGAGGCGGAGGTGGCGGCGGTGGCGGCGCGGCAGCGGCCAGCAACCCTGGCAACAACGCCGCCAATACGGCTCCGCCTGCCCCTCCGGCGCCTCCCGCCACCCTCTCTGGCGCGACCGCACTAGGTCCACTCAACAACGCCACCATCACCGCCTACGACGGCCAGGGTCGCATCATCGGCAAGGCGGTACCGGTGATCGATGGCCGCTATTCGCTGGTGCTGGACCAGCCCGGCTACAAGGGGCTGCTGCTCTTGGTGGTGCGCGACAACACGCCGGGCGTGGCCGACAACTTCGCCGACGAAGCCACCATGCGCATCACCGACCTGGGCAATACCGTGTTGCGCTCGGTGGTGCTGGCCGATGGCAGCAACCAGACCATCAACGTCACGGCCCTGACCGAACTGGCCGCGCTCAAGGCAGGGCTGGCGGCCGGCCAGACCAACCTGGCCGCCAGCCAGGTCGGCGCCACCATGGTGGCCGGCGCCAATGCGGCAGTGAGCGCCCTCTTCAAGGTCAACATCACCTCCGGTGAGGTCGTGCCACTGACCACCACCGATGCCCAGGGCACCGCCATACTCAATCCCGAGTTCACCCGCAGCAATAGCACCACCGGACGCAACTATGGTATCGCCTTGAAGGCGATCGCCAACCTGACACAGACCGACCCCGGCCGCTATGTCGACCAGGGTGCAGCCATCCAGAAACTGGCCGACAGCCTGCAGTTCAGCGATGCCCTGCTGAGCAAACTGAAGTGGAGCGATGCCATTACCCAGGCCGACCTCTTCAGCGAACGCCTCAACGCCCGCGCCAACGATACCGGCCTGAGCGACGACCAGCGCCAGCGCGCGCGCACCCTGCTTGAGTCGCTGCAGAAGCTGCCCAACGGCAGCAGCGTGACCGACTACCTGCTGGAAAACCACATCGGCATCCTCGAACCCACCATCCTGATCAAGAACACCACGCCGGGTGCGGCCCCCTGGCAGTCACCGTCCAGCAACGGCGCGGTGGTGCTGGACCAAGCTCAAATCCTGGACGGTGGCCTGGCCGTGAAGGCACCGCCGCAATCCAAGGTCGAAGTGACCCTGATCGGCCATGACGTGCAGGGGAAGGAATTGAGCGTCAAGCTGCCGGTCAGTACCGCCGACAACAGCGGCTTTGCCGTGCTCAAGGCCGACCAGGCCGCCATCGACCTGTTCAAGCAGATGACGCGCGAGCGTCCGGTCTCGCGCGGGTCACGGTGACCGATGGCGACAATAGCCGCGTCAACGACAACGTCTGGAAAAACCACGTCGACGTGCGCATCGACCTCAACACCCCGCCCGGCCTGGCCGACTTCGCCGTCAACCAGATCGTGCTGGTCAACGACAGCTTCTACGGCGGCGGTGACGGTAACGATCCGCTACGCACCACGCCCCTGGGCAACGATGACCAGATCACCAGCGACGCCGCCGTGCGCGTGGTGCTGACCCGCCTGCTCAAGCCCGAAGAGCACCTGCAATTCGCCGTGGCCACCGGCGTTGGCCCCGATGGCAAACCGCGCTACGGCAACTGGATCGATCCGGCCGAACTGACGGTGGAACGCACCGAGAGCAATGGCCAGGTCCGATACGTGGCCCGCAACCTCACCAACAGCGAGGGCCCCGTGTGGATCAAGGCGCGCATCCTGCCGACCGGCACCCCATCGGGCGAAGGTCGCGGCAATGCCCGCGAGATGGACACGCCGCTGCGCTTCACGCTGGACAAGACCGCACCGGGCCAGGTGCAACTGAACATGGCCGACAACCGCGACGATGGCGCAAGCAACCAGGACGGCATCTCCAGCCAGACCCAGATCACACTGCAGCCGCTGGTCCCCTTCGAAGACGGTGCCGAAGTCCATCTGCGGCTCTTGAATGGCACCGGTACCGACGCCGGCACCCTGCAACTGGTGCGCCCCAATGGCGAACGGATACCGGTCGTGCATGGCAGCTGGATTCGCTGGCAGGCCGGCGACCAGTTGCAACTGATCGGCGAGACCCTGCGCGGCAACGGCAAGGCGCGGATACAGGTGCGCCAGCTCGACCAGGCTGGCAACTTCACCGACACCACCCAGACCTTCATCGCCGACAGCACCCGCGTGATCGAGCAGACCGTACTGCTGGCCAACCGCGAAAAGGCGGTGGAGCAGGCCAAGGCCGACGTCATCCGGGCGCAGGAAGCCTACAACCAGGCCGCCGCCGAAGACAAGGCCGCCAAGCAGACCCTCCTGACGGCGGCGCAGAGCACGCTGCAACAGGCGCAGGCTGCACGCGACCTGGCCCTGGAACAGGCCCAGGCCGCACTCATCAAGAGCGATGGCACGACGACCCGCCTGTCGGACCTCATGGAACGGACCATCGATCCCGCCTTCGTGCCGGCCGTGGTGCGCGCCGTGGCCGCCGTGGCCGACCCCGAGAAGGTCAATGAAGCCATCAGTCTCAAGCTGCTGATCAACAGCACCGTCACTGCCGCCAGCAACGCCCTGCTCAAGGCCTCGGTGTACGGCGACAACGACAGCAACCCGGCCCCCACCACCAGCGACTTCGAACGCATGGCCATCTTCGGCACCGACCAGTTGTCCACGTTGACGCTCACCAATGCCGCACTGAAGACCCTGCCGGTGGCCCGCACCAATACCATCGCCGCGCTGCGCAACATCGTGGCCGCCGCCGCGCGCGTGGCGGCACTGGCCGATGGCATCCCCGGCAACAGCGCCGAGTCCGCCCTGCCCAGCGCGACCGACTACAGCACCCTGGGCGTGAGTACTCCATTGAGCGCAGCGGGGGCGCGCGTGACCGGGCAGGTCATCGATGACAAAGGGCTCAACGAAGTGGCCACCACGGCCCTGCTGGAGAGCATCGCCGCTGCCGCCCAGCGCGTGACACAACATGCCGCCGGCAATAACCTGCCCACCCCGCTGGCGCCGCAGGACTTCAGCGCCCTGGGCATCCGTGGCGTGACCACCGACAACGTCGCCCGCATGGCTGCCGCATTGCGCGAAGTCCCGGCCTCGCTGCGCGACAATCACACGGTCGATGGCGTGGTCGATACGCTGGCCGAGATCCGCGCCATCGTCGCACTCGACCTGGGCACGCTGCAGACGCTGATGAACTTCGCCCAGCACATCACGCCCATCGATCCTGACAACCCATCCCTGCTGGCCCCAACCCTCGCCCAGTACAACCATCCGGAGCTGCGCGCGGCCGGCGCCGAAGTCAGCGCCGAGCGCCTGGCCTCGATCAACGACGCCCTCTCCAAGGTCGGCGTGGAAGCCGTCGACGCGTGGAGCAAGATCGCCGCGCTGGTCAAGTCCTATACCGCCATCCTCAACGCCGCCGATGGCATGAGCAATACGGTCGTCCTGCCGACCGAGGCCGACTACAGCCGGGTTGGCGTCAAGAGCCTGCTCAGCAAGTTCCCGACGGCGGCCGACGCAGCCGCCCGACAGAATGCCGCCACCCTGCTCAGCCATGCCATCGACCGCAGCAACCGTGATGAAGTCGATACCGTGGCCGAGCTCGACAGCCTGGCCGACATCGCCAGCCGCATCATCCGCATTGCCGCTGGCAAGTCCGACACCATCAGCGCCGACGAATGGAAGCGCCTGCACCTGAGCCCCGAACTGACGGCCGATCAATTGCGCATCGTCCTGCCATCCATTGCCGCCACCGCCGATGACGGCAGCCAAGTCAATACCCTGGCATTGCTATCGGCGCGCGCCAGCAATGCCCTGGGCAGCGCCCAGCGCATCAGCCGCTATGCCGATGACGCCACCCAGAGCGAACCACTGCCGGGCGACTACCAGATCCTCGGCGTGACCGGGGTGGACGACACCCTGCTGTTGGGGGCGATCAATTCCGCGCTGGCCACCCCCGCCATCGGCGCCGAGCAGGTACGCCTGCCCGCGCAGGTGCAGAGTATCGTCAATGCCTATCGCGTCATATTGGCGCAGATCGGCAATGGCAACGCAGCCCGTCCGACGGCGGCAGCGAGCGACTATGAAGCCATTGGGGTCACCCCGCCGCAAACCACCGCCAGCCTGGGCCTGCTCAACTCGGCCCTGGCCAACGGTGGCAAGCGACGTGAAGATATCGACACGGTCAACAAGCTGCTGCCGCTGGTGCGCGCCAGCGACACCGTCATCCACATCGCCGCCGACAACCTGAGCGACTTGCCCGCCACTGCCGCCGATCACGCCCAAGCCTTGCAGAGCGCGCTGGGCCAACTGGGCGTGAGCGGATTGCGTGCCCACAGCATGGCCGCGGTACTGGCCGTGCTGCGCGCCAGCCGCGACGATGGCAGCCAGGTCGATACTCTGGCTGAACTGCAGGCCCTGGCCGACACCGCCCGCAACGCGCAAACCCGCATCAACGCCTATGCCGAGGATGCCACCCAGAGCGCCCCGACCCTGGCCGACTACACCGGCATGGGCGTGACCGGCGCAGACCGGGTGGGCGTGAGCGCGCTCAATTCGTCCTGGCCGGCGCAAGATCGGCGCGGCCCAGGTGACCAGCCCCGAGCTGCTGCAAGGCATCGTGGACGCCTTCGAGCGCATCCTCTCCGAAGCCAACGAAACGCCGACTTCGGGCAACCGCCCCGCCAGCGATCAAGACCTGGTGGACGACGCCACGCCGGGAAACGATCCGCTGGCCGCGTACTACACCACCCTGGGGCTGACCATCTGGGGCTTGACCGACCCG
Source organism: Herbaspirillum sp. B65 (assembly GCF_000333555.1). Taxonomy (NCBI): domain Bacteria; kingdom Pseudomonadati; phylum Pseudomonadota; class Betaproteobacteria; order Burkholderiales; family Oxalobacteraceae; genus Herbaspirillum; species Herbaspirillum sp. B65. Next base: position 12,713 of record NZ_BADI01000694.1, read on the forward strand.
GCCGGCCCCAGCGACAAGACGGCCGAACACCTGAGCCTGCTCAACGACGCCCTCAAGCACAAGAGCCGCGACCAGGTCGACAGCCTAAGCAAGCTGGAAGCCCTGGGCGCCGCCGTGGCGCTGTTCCTGGATGGCCGTGGCGTGAGCACGCTGGACGAAGCGGGTCGCCAGAAATGGGCCGAGGCTGCGCGCCTCTTGGGCGTGCGCAATCTGGTGGTGAGCGCCGAGGGCGGCAACCTGGATGCGCTGGTGCAAAGCATCCGCAGCAAGAACGCCGACCAGATCGATACCGTGGCCGAACTGCAAGGCCTGCTCGACCGCGGCAACGACGCGCTGGCCGCCATCATCGCCTACGCCAACGACAGCAACGCCAACCCGCCGCCGAGCCTGGCCGACTATGCCGCCACGGGGATTACGGCTGGATCGGGTGCGGTGACGGTGGATATGACTAATCATTCCAACATCAACGCCGCCGTGGCCAAATTGACCGGGCCTGATGTCGAAACACGCAGCAAACTCAAGACCGTGGTGCAGGCCTACAACACCATCCTGAGCGCCGCCGATGGCGCCATGGGCGACAACTCCGGTGCGGCGCTGCAGGCCAGTCATTACCGCGCCATCGGCGTGAACCTGGACAGCCTGGCTGGCGCCACCCCGGCCAGTCCCATCGATGCCGACAAACTGGCCCTGTTCAACAGCGTGGTGGGGGCGCAGACCAAGGCCGGCGTAGGCACTCCAGAGCGCCTGGAAAGCCTGGCGGCCACCGTCGGCGACCTGATCCGCCTGGCCCGCGAGAGCGCGGCCGATCCGGTCTCGGCGCAACAAGCCTTCACCCTCGACCTGACCCGCCTGCACAACTTGGGACTGGGGGTGATTACCGATGAAGCCACACGCTGGGCCTTCCTCAATGCGGTGCGCCTCAAGGGCAATAGCATCGATCCGGTGACCCGCGCACCACGCTCGGAAGACACCGCAGCCACCCACGATGTGAGTGGCGTCGACAGCATCGAGGAACTCTCGGCCATTGCCGGCAGCTACGCCAAGCTGATGGCCTATGTGCGCACTGCCGCCGGGGCCGCGCCCCCGCTGCGCGAGGATTACCTCAACATCGGCGTGGCACTGCCCACCGTCAATGCGTCCCAGGGCTTGCAACTGTTGAACAGCGTCATCCACGCCCAGCCCGATGTCACCAAGATCAACACCATCGCTGGCCTGAACCGGCTGGCGCTGACCGTGGAGCAGTTGATGCAGGTGACCACCGTCGCCCCGCTGCCCGGCACCACACCGCCGCACTATCCCGCCCCCAGCAGCCCGCTCAGCGCGGCCGAACTGCAATGGCTGGGCGTGAACACAGTCAATGGCGACAACCTGGCATTCCTGCTCAACAAGCTGCAAAGCACTGCCGACGATGGCAGCGCCCTGCTCTCGCTGACTGCCCTGCAAGGCCTGGCCGAGGCTGCCGCCAGTGCCCGCAACCGCATCGTCAAGCTGGCCCAGGACAATCGCGGCGAGGCCGTCACCGCCGCCGACCTGGACGCCGTCGGACTGAGCCTGCCGGTCAACGGCAGCAACAGCAATGCCGAATATCTCAAGCTCTTCAACGAAGCCCTGCAATCGTCGGCCATCGATGGCAATCGCGCCAACACCCCGGCGCTGCTGCAAACCATCATCGACGCCGCCCAGCACGTGGTCGACAGCACGGCCGGCCATGTTCCGCAAGCCAGCGCGCGACCGACCGTGGCCGACCTGGAAGCGCTGGGCCTGCCGCATCGTGACGTGGACAATGCCGACCCTGCGGCCATGGAGATGTTGATCGACAGCATCACCGCCCGCCCCTTGGTCGAACTGGGCCGCGATCATGCCGGAACTGCCCTGCCCTTGCCGGACAAGCTGAGCCATCTGCTGGGCCTGATCACGGCACTGCGCGATTCCGCCTCCATGGGCGTGGCCGACGCCAGCCTCACCGCCGCCAAGCTGCAAGAGCTGGGCGTGAATCTGACGGCCTATAACGACGCCAGCGGCGCGGCCGGCCATCACCTGCCGGCCATTCTCGCCGCCATTGCCGCCAGCCGCAGCGACGGCAGCCAAGTCAGCCGCCTGGCCAGCCTGCAAAGCCTGGCCGAGCGTGCCGGCATCGCGCAGGACAAGATCCTGAAATATGCCGATGAAAGCCGCTTCCCCAATGCCCCCGCCCCCACGGCCGCGGACTATCGCGCCATCGGCTTGGCGCAGCACGACACCGATGCCAACGGGGCACGCGCCGCACTGCTCAGTGCCGAGCGGGTGGACGCCATCAATGCCGCCCTGCATGGCCCCGGCATCAGTGCTATGCAGGCCGATACCCCGGCCGAGCTCAAGCGCATCGTCGTGGCCTACAACGCCATCCTCGATAGCGCCAATGGCCGCGCCGGCGACACCGGCGTGGCCCTCACCGCCGAGCAGTTCCGCGACATCGGCGTGACCATTGCCGGCGTGACCCAGCCCAGCGGCGGCGGCACTGCCAAGGATGCGGCCCTGTTCTCGCTGTTCACCTCGCTCATCGACAGCGTGCCGGCCACAGAGGTCTCCAGCCCGACCAAGATCGAAGCCCTGGGCGCGAGCGTGGCCAAGCTGATCGGCCTGGCCGGCCAGCCGCGCAACCAGGCGGTCGTCAACGCCCCCAGCAGCAGCGAGTTCGATACCTTCGGCGTGCGCACCCTGAGCACTGATGAACGGGATGCCCTGGTCGCCGTGCTGCAAACCAAGGGCGCGGCCGACTTCGACACCCTGGGGGAATTGCAGACCCTGGCCACCAGCGTGCGCAGCGCCTATGCCCGCGTGATCGCCTTCGCCGACACCAATGGCGGCAGCGCACCCACCCTGGCCGACTACCAGGCTCTGGCCATCACTGGCATGAGCGACAATGACGGCCACCGCGAGGCCGTCAACGCCGCCCTGGCCACGGTCGCGGTCAGCGGCAGCACGGTTGCCAAGCTCAACGCGCTGCAAGCCGTGGCCGATACCTATCGCTTGCTGCTGCAACAAGCCGATGGCACGGCCGACAACACCAACACCGCCAACCTGGCCAAGCTGGACGACTTCGAGCGCATCGGCGTGGACATGAGCTCGCTGCGGGCGCTCGACAGCAACGTGCCCGGCGCCACCGGCAATGCGGTGCAGTTGCTCAGTTCCATCATCGACAGCCGCCGCGCCAGTGCGGTGGACACGCCCCAGGAAATCCAGCAACTGGTGAGCCTGGTGCAGAAACTGGCCCAGGCCGAACAAGGGCGCAATGCCGACCAATTGCAGGCGGCCGACTTCACCCTGATCGGCATCAACGTGGAGGCAGCCAGCCTGACCACCTTGCGCCAGCAGCTGGAGCAGTTGCCTGACAACGGCAGCAGCCTCAATACCTTCAGCCAGTTGCGCACGCTGGTGTTGAGCGTGACCGGCGTGCCGGCCTGGAACGTGGTGGCCGGCGACGATGTCATCAACCTGGCCGAACGCACGGCTGGCGTGACCTTGAGCGGCAGCGCCGGACCCAACGATGTGCTCACGCTGTTCTATCCCGATGGCACGGTCATGAAGAATGGCATCACCGTGACCAACGCGGGCAACAACCGGTGGGTATGGAGTTACACCTTGACCAGCGAGAACTGGGCCCGCCTCAACGCCGACGGTGCCGATGGCGTGGAAAAAATATTGCAACTGCAGGCCAGGAACACCAGCACCGGGGTCGATTCGATCAAGGTGCTGCACAAGGTGGTCATCGACACCGTGGCCCCGCCAGCCAACCTGCTGATCAAGCTGGAGAAGGACAACGGCAGTTCCGACACGGATGGCGTCACCAACCAGGGCAAGGTCAACGTCAGCAACCTGGCCCCAGGTGCACAGTGGGAGTACCAGATCGACAATGGCCTCTTCCAGACCGGCTCGGGCAACAGCTTCGAGGTCACGCAAGCGGGCGCGCACACCCTCACCGTGCGCCAGTACGACAGTGCCGGCAACCGCAGTGCCGCACAGACCCTGAGCATGACGCTGGACACCACGGCCCCGGCCGCACCGGTCATCGCCCTGGCCAACGCCGGTGGCACCGTCAACGGCTTGTCGGTCACCAACAACGACACCATCCGCATCAGCGGCCTGGAAGCCAATGCCACCTGGCAATGGCGCGTGAACCGCAACGACTTCACCGATAACCCGGACTGGACCATCGGCAGCGGCACCAGCTTCAATCCGGCGGGCCTGAGTCCCAACCAAAACCGCAACGTGTATGTGGAAGTGCGCCAACTGGACCAGGCCGGCAACCCTGGCAGCGTGAGCCGCTTGAGCTTCACCATGGACACCACGCCACCGGCCGCGCCCCGCCTGGTCCTGGCCGGTGCGCGCGGCGACGCTGCCACGGGGCTGTTCAGCAACAGCGGCAACATCGATGTCGAGGGCCTGGAACCGCTAGGCCGCTGGGAATATTCCCTCAACGGCGGCAGCAGCTTCATCGCCGGCACCGGCAGCCGCCTGACCCTGCCGGCCGGCGACGGCCAGAAGACGGTCATCGTGCGCCAGTTCGACCTGGCCGGCAACCGCACCGATAGCGCTCCCCTGAGCTTCACGCTGGACACGGCCAAGCCCAACGCGCCCACGGCGCGCCTGCGCACCGACTCTGGCAGCAACGGTATCGATGGCATCAGCAACGATGGCACGATCCGCCTCGAAGGACTGGAACCCGGCGCCACCTGGGAGTACAGCCTGGACAACGGCCGCAACTGGTCGACCCAGGGCATTTCCAGCGACAACACGCTCAACTTCACCGACAACGGTACCCGCAGAAGCCTGCTGGTGCGCCAGATCGACCGCGCCGGCAACGTCAGCGATCCCAGCGGCAAGCTGGAGTTCACCGTCGATACCACGCCGCCGCACACGCCGCTCCTGGCGCTGGCCAACAACAGCAGCGGTGACGAAGTGCTGCGCATCACCAATAACGGCACCATCAACGTGCGGGACCTGGATGCGGATAGCACCTGGCAATACAGCACCGATGGCGGCGCCACCTGGAGCAATGGCAGCGGCAACAGCTTCACCGTCAGCGGCGATGGCGACAAGCAGTTGCGCGTGCGACAGACCGACGCGGCCGGCAACACCACCACCAGCGCGGTGCTGACCATGAAGCTCGACACCACCCCACCGACCAAGCCGGGCCAGGCTGCGCTGGCCAACGACAACGGTGCCTCCCGCACCGACCTGCGCACCAACGATGGCCGCCTGCTGCCGCCGCCGGCCAGCGAAGCCGATCTGCGCTTCGAATACAGCGTCAACAATGGCGCGTGGACGTCCTTCAGCGAGCCCGTCAAGGGCTTCAAGGATGGCAACAGCGACGGTGACAAAAACGTGCGCGTGCGTAGCCGCGACCGCGCCGGCAACGTGAGCGAAGCCAGCGATGTCTTCAGATTCACACTCGATACACAAGCACCGGCCAAACCTGCGCCGCCTCGTTTGGGGACCGATACCGGCGACATCAGGGACGACAACATCACCAACAATGGTCAGTTGGTGCCGAGCGCGCCGGGCGAACCCGATGTGAGCTATGAATACAGTGTCGATAACGGCGCATGGACCGACCTCATCATTCCCATCAAGGGTGACAAGGGCGGCGGTATCGATGGCGTCAAGAACGTGCGCCTGCGTACCAAGGATGTGGCTGGCAACGTGAGCGAAGCCAGCGATGTGTTCACCTTCACGCTGGACACCAAGGCTCCCCCCAAACCCACGCTGACGCTGCTCAAACCCGCCGGCAACAACGGCACCACCAACGATGGCACGGTAAAGATCGGCAACCTCGAAGCCGGTGCGCGCTGGGAATACAGCCTGGACAACGGCGCCAACTGGACCCGCGCCACGGGCGACAGTTTCAAGGTCAACGGTAGCATCGATGGCGGCGGCAACACCGATGGCGCCAAGAGCGTGAAGATCCGGCAGATCGACAAGGCGGGCAATGCGACCGAGAGCGACGTACGCAATCGAT
>NZ_BADI01000693.1:0-1029 GCF_000333555.1 Herbaspirillum sp. B65
ATTCCGAGCCCTGCCGATCAATAAAAGCACAAATAAAANCGGCAGGCTTGCGAGCAGGCCTGCCGTTTTCTTTCATATCACGCGAGAAAAACCGTCCTTACCAGCCCCAGAACATCAGCCACCAGGCTGTATTCACCAGCGCCAGAGCCCCCATCAAGGGCAGCATGGCCAGCCCCTGCTGCCACCAGTGGGTGGCATGGCGCGCCACCACCTTCCAGCACAGCCACAGGCTCCACAGGGTCATGGTGGCCAGCAAGGCGGCGCGCACGTCGTTGGCCCAGTCGACCGGCCAGTGCTCGGCGCGCAACAGGCTGATGGTGGTGGCCGACAGGCCGATGAAGACACCGCAGCCCGCCAGCGGGATCAGCGCCTGCACCAGGTGGTTGAAGCGGCTCCACTCCCACTTGCCCAGCAGGCGCGTGGCCAGGCCGAACATGAGGGCCACGCCGGTGCCCAGCACCAGGCCGGTGGTGAGGATGTAACCCACCACCATGGCGCCATCGAGCCAGGTGAAGACATCGCTTTGCTGCGGATAATTGGTCAGCAGCCACCACGGCGCCTGGGTGCCGAAGGGCCACATGATGTCGCGGTCGATCAGCCAGGTGGCGATGTCCTGCTTGACGGCGATGAACCAGGGGCTGACCGTCCAGTGGAAGGCACCGATGGCGATGCCCAGCAGGCCATACAGCACCAGGGCGCTTTCCCACAGGCTGTTGCTGGTCTTGCCGAACTGCACCACTTCCACCGCCGGCGGGCGGAAACTCAGGGCGATGGCATCACGGTGACCACTGCAGCGGCCGCACATGTGGCAGTCGGAAGCACCCTTCATATTGCGCATGGGCACCAGAGGTGCGCAATTGACCGGAATGATCTTGTGCTCTGGATGGTAGGAAGCGCGCCATGCATCTTCGTTCACCTTGTAGTGAACCGGGGCCAGTTTGGCCAGCAGGCCGAAGACGCCATTGACCGGGCACAGGTACTTGCACCAGACGCGCTTGTCGCGGCCATACAGGTAACCGATGATCATGG
>NZ_BADI01000692.1:0-1749 GCF_000333555.1 Herbaspirillum sp. B65
ACATTCCTCTGGATCAGAAAAACTTCGGCATCCGGGACAAGGAGTTTGGCATCGACTACAACTCGGAGTTTCTCAAGAACGACTTCATAGGAAAACAGCGAGCCTGGTATGAGAGTGCCTATGAAAACTATAAGCCAATCATCGGCGGAGTGAGCGGGCACACGCTTGGTTACTTGAACCTCTATCGCTCGGCGGTTGACAAATGGCATCTGCAGAATCGCCATCAACGACACGCACTGCCTGATCATCCCTCTCTCGAAACGTTCCGCGGCATCATGCTGGCTGCACTGATCGGCAATAAACGGCATCACAGCTACGACGAAGTGATGACGGCAAGCGTCGGTGCAAAATTTGCCCTGGCCGAGGGTGACGGTTTGCAGTACAAGGATCGCGCAGGCTACGGCGATATTCTGCGATCTTCCGATCCGATATTACGGCAATGTGCCCAACGAGCCGCCTCGCAAGTGGAAGCGAGCTACCTATCACTAGACTACGATACCGTCCTCAGTGCCATCGAGCTGAATCGCCCTGGACTGCGCAGCCATTTGGAGGCGCCTGTGAGTCGATACTTCCGCGCACTTGCCAGCGGCCAATCCGAGGCATTGGAGTCAGCCAAACAGAGCATTTCGACAGTACTGACTCAACAACTTGGGGAGCAGTAATCCGGAGCACTGGTTTTCAGCAATGCCCCTCCTCCCATTCCAAGACGTTGGCATGGACGGGCAGAATCCCCATCCGAACAACCACCTGTCCTGAATGTCGCGTTACGGGAAAACTTCCTTGACCGAAATGCAGGTCGATCCAAAGTACAGCTATGATGCAAACTATCTCATCCCCCTACCCGAATGTCAGCGACCTGGCGCTGCAAAGCAGCGCCACACGCGAGACACAGGAAGTACAACATTGGCCAGCCGAGAGCGTCATTGACGTCGCACCCGGCAGCCCCCTACCCTCTTTTCAGCGCCGAGGCAGCAGTCCCATGCAACGTCGCTTCCAAGAAGAGCGCAGGGAAAATCTGAACAAGGTGCATCATGACATCGTGATGCATACCAGCCACCGTCTGATTGCGGACCATAGCATGGCCCGTATCCGGGAAATCAATCAATTGCTACTCCAGCTTGATGTCAGCACTCGCAGCAGGGAAGCGCTGCGCTATGTTGACGAGGTCTTTCTCGCGCTTGGCGTGGATCCAGGCGCTGCCGCCAAGGAACTTGCTAGGGAATCAGCGGCGCTGCAAACAGCCGGAGCGCTAAACAATATGATCGGCATCATGCCGACCATCTATGGTGCCCTGGGGCCGAGGAGCAATGCCGCAGTCGTGTCCTTCGTCTGGTCACTGCTCGCACAATTGTATCAACCTTACCTGGGAGTGCAGATTTTCAACGCTGCGTTCTATAGTTTCGACTTTACGCGCGACGCGGGCATTCCGGGCCGTAGTCGGCAATTGGAAGGGGCCGCCACGCTTACCTCCACTTCGCAGGATTTGGTCAAGGCGACCCAGAACCTACGGGCCGCACTGACCGAAATGGAAAAACTGCCGCTGCCTCCCGATGCCGCACAGAAGCTCTCCGAGGCGTTGTCTGCCTGTGAGCAAGCAAGCCAACAGCGGTATCGACGAGAGGTCCACGACGATAGTTTCGACCACGGTCGTTGGGCACAATCGATGTTATCGGGACTCAAGCAGATATTGCTGAACTTGACGCAGTACATTACCCTGGCCCAGAACAAAGAATGCAAAGGCGGAAGATA
>NZ_BADI01000691.1:0-6965 GCF_000333555.1 Herbaspirillum sp. B65
GCGAGGAGGCAATGAGAAAAAGACTTTGGATCTGGCAGCGTATTACGTCACGCTCGCAGATAAGTTTCAGAACTTCTTGACCTCGATATTGAATTTCTGCAGCGCATAGCCCATCTGGCGCGGCGAGATGTTGAGTGCGCGGGCTGCCTTGGCTTGCACCCAGCCACATTGCTCCATGGCCCAGATAAGACGTTCGCGTTCGGAAGTCGGGGGCGCGGCCGCCAGTGGCTTGTCCTTGGCCATCCCACTCGGCGAAGATGGCGCCGTATGCGCGGATATGCGCTCCAGCGGCACCACCACGACCGGTTGCTGCTGGCCGGGTTCATGCAAGACCTTGGTCAGGCATTTGTTTTGCTGACAGGAGAAATGCACCTCGGTGATCAGATCGCCGCGCATCATGGTGGCAGTACGCTCGACACAATTTTCCAGTTCCCGTACATTGCCCGGCCAGTAGCAATTCATCATGACCTTCATGGCCTGCGGTGACATGGCCACCATGGCACGCTGGTTCTCCACACGGAATTTTTCCAGGAAGTGTTCCACCAGATAGGGAATATCCTCGCGCCGTTCGCGCAGCGGCGGAATGAAGATGCTGACCACATTGATACGGTAATACAGGTCGGCCCGGAACTCGCCCTTGGCCACCGCTTTCTCCAGGTCGCGGTTGGTGGCGGTGACCAGACGCACGTCCACCTTGATCGAACGCGACCCGCCGACCCGTTCGAATTCACGCTCCTGCAATACCCGCAGCAGCTTGGCCTGGAAGGCCGGCGAGATCTCGCCGATCTCGTCGAGGAACAAGGTGCCGCCATGGGCGAGTTCGAAACGCCCCTTGCGTTCACCCTGGGCCCCGGTGAAGGCGCCCTTCTCATGGCCAAACAATTCGGATTCCAGCAAGGTTTCCGACAGGCCGCACAGTTGACCTTGATGAATGGCCCATCCTTGCGTGGACTGAGGTAATGGATGGCGCGTGCGATGACTTCCTTGCCGGTGCCGCTCTCGCCGCGCAACAGCATGGTCGAGCGCGAGGGGGCGGACTGGTGTACCTGGGCGAACACTTCCTGCATCGCCTTGGAAATGCCGATCACGTTATCGAGCTTGTACTTGCCCTGGAGTTGCCGGGACAGTTGGCGCTTTTCCTCTTGCAGTTGCCGGCGCTCGGCCGCCACGCTGCGGTACAGCCGGACGGTTTGTCCGATCAGGTTGGCCACCATGGTCAGCAGGCGCACCTCATGGTCGACTCTACGCGAGGGCGATTGTCCATCCCGAAATACGCACAACACACCCAGCATTTCACGGGCAGCCTTGATCGGTACGCCGACAAAGGAAATGACTTCCCCGTCTTGCGACTGGCGCGGGCTGGTGCGAGCCAGGAACAGCGGCTCCTGGGCCAAGTCGCGCACCACGATGGGAGTTTCGGTCTGGAAGATCTTGCCGGTGATGCCCTCGCCGACCCGGTATCTGCCACTCTGGAATTCTTCGTAACTCAGGCCGATGGCGCTGACCAGTTGCAATTCGCCGGAGTCCTGCATCAGACTCAGCAATACCCGCTTGGTTTCCAAGTGGGCGGAGAGGACGTTGAGGACTTCGCGCAGGGTCTTGGATAGATCCAGCGATGAACCCAATATCTTGCTGATCTCGTAAATCGTTACGAGTTCTAAATTCACACTGCGGTCGTCGAGAATAGTGGCCATCTGACTCTCCAAACGTGAATACTGGAACCCCATGCGCTGCCTGCGAGCGCTAGAAGCCACCTTGTTGCTCTGTCGTGCGATCCGAGATCATGAAAAGCGACAGAAAAAGCGCCGTGTAATTACCGAATAGTTACCTTGCTGGTCAAGCAAACTTCATGCCCAAGCAGATGCATGAATCGATCTCGCCAAGCAACACCACATAACGCCGGCTTTGCTCGAGGTCGCCTTGGCGGGTTGACGACAATGATGTCGTCTTTGTCGGATTTACGACAATCATCGCCACTGGCGCAGCAATCATAAATCGTCGCTATCCCATTGATTTAAAAGAAAAATATTGTATGGCATGGTTTTGGCTATTCATACCTGCATCGGCCGCTCACCGGCCAAGCGAAACGACAAAGCAGAGCAAGCCGGTAGCCCAGCCAGCGTTATGTAGCGAGATATACAGACCTCCAACATCCACCATCGCCCACTATGAATGTGCCTTCGACTTCCGAACCCGGTGCACCACGTGCGTGCTGGGCGCCCTGCTCCCAGGCATGTTATCTGACCCTGAACTGGCCGATCGCCGGCCCGGCGATGGCGCGCGGCACGCAACAGGTGATATGTGAACCGCCACAATTACCTCAACCGGCGCACCGTCTGCTGGCGCTGTGTGATGAATCCGGTTTGCGCAAACTGGTGCTGCATCATATGAGGCGCTTGCGCCATTCCCCGCTGTTCGCACGTTCGCACAATTGTTTTGATTGCGTCAGCTCGCGCATCGCCGACTTCGTGGTGGAGTCATGCGGCGGTCCGCTCTACTACAGCCAACGCCATGCCCATCTGCAAGCGGGCGCAGGCTTGCCGTTGCTATTGGACGAAGCTGGGCGCGAACTGTGGCTGGTACAGCTTTGGCATACCTTTGACGATATCGGTTTTCCGCCCGCGCTGCGGGCCGACTTCTGGGCCTGGGCCGAACCCTTGTCGATTCATCTTTTGGTACGTCATGCGCGCGTCAAACCGCCGCGGCGCTACCCCTATGAGCTGGTACGCAGCTGGTTCCACTCGCCCGCCACCGACATGCTGCCGCCGATAGCGGATCTGATCCGGCCATCGGGAAGATCCGAACCGTGACCTACGCCATCCGGCATCGCATCCCCGCATCTGCTTCTTGATGCGGCCGGTCTGAGCGATGTCCAACTCTTTTTCCCGTGAACCTGCCATGCCGGATTACCCGCAACGCTACGGCGTCTTCCTCCATGTCGAAAATCCCCACGGCAACGCGCGCGATGCGCTGTTGCAGACCGTCGATCATGCCGTCGTGGCAGAGGCCCTGGGCTATCACGATGTCTGGGTCGCCGAGCACCATTACAGCAGCTTTGCCATCGGCAGCGCCTTGATGGTGCTGCTGGCCCAGATCGCCGCACGCACTTCGCGCATCCGCCTCGGTACGGGCGCTTCGTTGCTGGCACTCAATGATCCCTTGCGGGTTGCCGAGGACGTCGCCACGCTGGACCTGCTCAGCAACGGCCGGATGGAATTCGGCGTGGCACGCGGCGGCCCGTTTCCCGAGCAATATCGTCACGCCGGATTGAGCGGTGCCGATCAGGCGCGCGCACGCATGATTGAAGCGCTGGACGTCATCCAGCGCGCATGGCAAGGCGTGCCATTCAGTACCGAGGGACGATTTTTCCACTACGACAGAGTGCAGTTGCAACCGCAGCCGTGGCAACGTCCCATCCCGGTATGGCTGGCCAGCATGAGCGAAGATTCGCTTGATCTGGCCGCACGCCAGGATTACGGATTGATGGCCACACCCTCCGCCGATCTTGAGCAGGTGCTCACGCGGGTGGCAGCACAGCGTGCGCAGCGCGGTCACTTCCCGTTTGCCATCGCCCGCTTTTTCCATTGCGAACCCGAGGCGCACAAGGCGCTTGCCCATGGTCTGGCAGGTGTGCGTGCGTATCCGCGCATGATGCAAGTGCAATTCGCGCCCGGTGGCACCCCGCCCATGTTCCAGGCCGATGCCTCCGATCAGGTCATCCTGGCCAACGCCATCATCGGCGACCCGGCGCAATGCGTGGCACGCATCGGCCAGTTGCAAGAAAAACTGGGGCCGCATCGCCTGCTGCTCAAGCCTGCCAGCCATGATCCCCAGCAAGCGCGCGCAGCCCTGAGCTTGCTGGCGGGCGCGCTGGGACTGCAGCCATCGGCAAGGACATGAGTACCTTGCCTGCTACCGATACCACCTTGTTGAGCAGCGAACTGAAACTGGTGCATCGCCTGGACCAGCGCTTCTTTGCCCTGCTCGACGCCATCGCGCAAACCGGCTCGATCAATCGCGCGGCCAGTACGGCGGGCTACAGCTACAAGGGCGCATGGATGCTGCTTGAGTCAGCCGGCAACCTGGTCAATGGCGCATTGATTGAAACCGTCACCGGCGGCAAAGGCGGCGGCGGCACCCGGCTCACGCCCGCCGCGGTGGAACTGCTGGCCGTGTGGCGCGAGCTGCAACGGCGCAATCTCGAATTCCTGCATCGGCAGGAGACATGGCTTAATCAACTGCCAGCCTTGGCTGGCCTGCTCAGGAGAATGTCAATGAAAACCAGCGCACGTAATCAATTCGCCGGCGTCATCAGTGCGATCGATACCGGCCCTGTCACTACGCAAGTCACCGTCACCATCGCCGGCGGGCAAGAGATCGTGGCCACCATGACTACGACCGCCGCCAACCGGCTCAACATCAAGATCGGCAGCAATGCGATTGCACTGATCAAGTCATCGGCTGTGGTGCTGGTCACCGATTTTGCCGGTTTTTCCCTCTCGGCACGCAATCAGTTCGAAGGCACGGTATCGCGCGTGGAGCGTGGCGCCGTATCGTCGCTGGTAGTGTTGACCTTGCCTGGTGGTGCCTGTATGACCGCCAGCCTGACCAATGACGCCATCGATGCACTGTCGCTGACCGTGGGCCAGGCCGCTACCGCTGTCTTCAAGGCGTATGCAGTGATGGTGGCCGTTCAGCAACCTAGGCTGTAACAGCAAAGCAATAATCGATTTCTCGTGAAACAAGTGCTGCTACTTTCGGAAATAAATCCGTGGAAGAATGACTTTCTTCTGGTTTCCACAGGATACGTCGGAACCTCAGTAAAAGAGTGAACACGCATTAACTCTCTTCGGAGTGAGTCATCATTTTTTAAACCCAATGGCCGGGTTGGCCTGCACCCCAAAAGTTGGACACCGATCAAACCTTTTGGGGTGTTTTCGTGACGAAGTACCCGTTCGACGCTCAGTCGCCGGGTTGCCTTACGGGCGCGGGAGAACTCGGAAGGTGGCGTGTAATGCCCTACTAGAACATCTCACGTCGATTGATGAAATGAGTTCTCAAAACCTGCTCGGTAGCCAATCTGGTTGGCGCTTCGGCCAGTGAGGGAACTTTCAGCCGGAGCGTTCCTACTTATGCGTGGCGTTTCACTTTTAGTCTAAACCTGGCACGCAGGAGGAATCATGCTTGATTGGCTCGAGATCACGGGAATTGGCTGCGGCATCCTTGTCGTCATTCTGTTCCGCTTTGCACTTCGCAACAGCGTACGACAAACGGTAGCCGAAGAAATGGAGCAGTGGCGAAAGAGCGCGCGATTCGACGTCGAGGAGAGTCAGGTGCGGCCTTTGTCCTTCACCTCCTCCCGCCAAGAACTAGCGTTCGAATTGATGTGCAACCGCGACCTCTATCGCTAGCCGACAGCGCAGAGATCGCCCTCAAGGTTTACTGCCGGAAGAACCGGATTCCTTCATTGATATTGCACTGGTAGGAGATGCGCTCACCGAGTCGGGTATAACCAGGCAACTGGAACATATCGGCGGTAAACGTCACGGTCTGGTCCGCCTTGACTTGGTAGCGCAGGAACTGCCACAGTGGCTCCCCGTTTTTCCCCACAGTCGGATGGCTATCCGAAAAACTCAGCATCCCACCCATGATCAGATAGGCGCCGATAGTCAGGCCACCTTTGGCTTTTCCTGTAGGTTTTTTGGTGCTATCAGACTGGCAGCGGCTCAGGTCGAGCGAGACCGTCACGGTCGCTCCCTGGTCGAGCGCCTGTTCGATTTCGGCCTGGCTGGCCAATGCCGTCGTCGGCCTCGCTTCAGCAGAAGTGGACTGCGTGATCAAGTACAGCGCGATGGTGGATAGTGATGCCGCGGAAAGCAATTTCATTGGAGACAGTCCTTTCTCTTCAATAGGAGAAGCCTAGTCATCAAGAGAGAGGAAATCCGTTCATAAGTTCGTATTTTTTCTTGACAAAAATCTTTCAAGAAGTCGCTTTCTGAAGAGAACAGCGCACTAGAACTCAAGTGGAACCGATGCATTGCCTCCTACACTCAGCAGTCGAAACGCCACTTCTTATCCAATTCGATTGGGTTCGACATTGCGCGCACGTTCACAAAACCATTCTGGAACTCATTTCATCAATCGACGTGAGATGCGTTCTATTTAAAGTCAGAAATTTGCCTTTCGAAAAAATTGGCCACAAGGAATACTTTTATGCACCGTCTTAAAATCCAAACCGGCACCATCAAACCGGAAATAGAGCCTCCGGCTCAAACCGGCGTTGTGCCGGAGCAGAAGCCGCTCACGATCGCTTCCTCTTCAGGTGGCACGTTGAGACAGCAGGAAGGTGGTTTTCGCCACTCCCTGCGTAACGCACTGGAAGAACAGAACTCACCCCGTTCTCAGCGTACAAAACCCGTCCTGGCGAACGGGGTCAATCTATGCCGCGAGATCGGGCGTATGCTGGGAAATGCCCGTCTGAGCATGGAAACGCCCACAGTAATCGCTACCACCTATGCCAGCCGCATTACCCATGATCATGCGGAAAACATTGCGGCCAATCTGATTCTCGACCTTAACCTGATGTTCGAGGAAAAGTTGCAGCATGTGATCGAGGAAGAGCCCTACTTCACTACCGAGATCAAGAAAGGGATTGAGCTCATTCACTCACAACTCAATATCGAATCCATCGTCGTCGATCAGCATCATCCCTTGGGTAGCGATCACCGCGCCAACCGCATTGAATTCCTCTACCAGAAACTCAAGCAATACTATCCAGAGGGCGCACTGCGAAATCTGATCGACGCCCAAGATGGGCGGGACTCCACCATTAATAATTTCATCGCAAGACACCCTTTGCTCGACAGAAATGTCAGTGACGCCGACCGAGTGAAAGTGATCGGGTATCTGAAGCTAATCAAGCACTTTTCGGCCAGCATCCGTACTTTGGTGGATCGGTGGAATAC
>NZ_BADI01000690.1:0-16462 GCF_000333555.1 Herbaspirillum sp. B65
ACGCTCCAGAAGCGCTTATCCATAACCAAAGAGGATGTTGAAGATTTGAATGCAGAGAAGCGATTTTCTGATGACATGGCCGCCTTCAAAAATACTGGATTAATTGACGAGGTGAAAGCGTTACAAGTTGAATTGGAGGGTTCTGCGAAGGCGGCTACTTATTCCTGCGTCAGTGAAAAATCTACGTCCAAGGCAGCTCGCAAGAAGGACATTCATAAGACGCGTGCGGCTGAAGCCGAATACGAAAAAACCGGTCAAGCACCTGATGGAGATGGAGCCCATGCCGTTGATACGCCAGCAGTCAACGCTGGCGTTGGGGACGCCGTAGCTACTTCAGATGAGAAGGCTGAAAAGCACGACGTTAATCATGACGTGGCTGATGTTCTGGAGACATGGTAATCATGAGCATAGCCTGTTATCAATCGAAAGATGTCCATCCGGACCAACTCGGGAATCCCCTAATCGAAGCGCTTAGACCAACGCTGACTAATAAGGATGCGGCAGGGGTCCTTGCAAGGAGGCCTGCAATATCGCTGGATAAGGAGCGATTGTTGCCTCCACACATCCGTGTTCACAGTGTTGCCGCAATCTCAGATATGTATGTTCCAGACATAAAAACTCTAGAACTCTACGCGATGGTTGATATGCAGATGAAGCGATCCTTGGAGCGGCACAATCCCTTTTCGGCAGAGGGGCAGCGCTATCTTGATTCTGTGCAAGCCAAGGTGTTGGCAGCAGTTTCTGATGATCAAAGACGGATCGCCAAGGCAGTGAAAGAAGGAAAAGAACCGCTTAGTGCGCTTGGTAAGCGTCTTCCCGATATCAGATCTATCTTGGTTACTGGTGCTAGTGGAATGGGGAAGTCATCTGCAATTAATCGTGTCTTGGCTCTGAATGACCAAGTGATCGAGCACAGCAACTATATGGGGCAGCCTTACCATCAAAAGCAGTTGGTCTGGCTTTCGGTATTTGCTCCCCTCAATGCGTCAATTAGCGGCTTGTGTCATAGCATTTTTGCAGCGGTCGATGAGGCATTGGGTCTGCCTGTAGACACCGGTTATGCAAAGCAATACGACAAAAAGCATAGGACAAATGATGTTCTGATTAGTCGAGTAGCCCAAGTCTTGGCCACACATCATTTGGGGATATTGCATATTGATGATTTGCACCGTATTGCCGATGGAACGGGGGCCAATAAGGCCGCGTTGATAAGCTTCATCATGCAATTATCGGACGTGGTTGGTGTGCCGATGATTCTGTCAGGGACCGGGAAATTGATGAAGATGTTGCGTGGCTCGTTCGAGGTTTCTAGACGCGTTATCGCTGCCGGATCGGTCGAATTTGAACTGCCTCCCGAATATGTTAAGGGAGATGGGTTCGCTAACCTGGCGAATGCGCTCTTCAAATTCTCGCTGCTGCCGGTAAGTGAGGACGCATTGGAAGATATGAAGCTATATCTTTTCGATCGATCTCAAGGGATAACGGCTGTGGCTGTGAACTTATTTTTGCAAGCTCAAATGTGGGGCCTGCGTGAGGAGGCTGATTTCATGACGAAGGAACTAATAGATCATGCATATGCCCGGATAAAGCCACTTCACTCAGCCCTAAGTGCGTTGAGAAGGAAGGATGTAGATGCCATTAGGGACTTTGAGGATATCGCATCACTTGACCAGATCAATAGGAACTTCTTCTCCGGTGCTTTGGGGCCTTAGAACTAGGGTGAGGGAAAGAGCGTGAGTTGCCGCATGACTTTGTGCACATCCGATTTACTCAAAGCAAGCCACTCACCATCGTGCTCCACTATCCAAGCGATGGCTTCTTTGGTTTCTCTGAGGGAGAGGGTTGGAGTATCGGTGAAAAGGGCTTGCATTGCCAAATAGCGGTAGCGAAGACGTTTGCCCTCTCTCACTGCATTTGCGTGTAATGCCATTGCGCCAGGCGATCCAGAAAGCATGAATAAATTGCGCTGATATGACTCACGCAACATCGGCGCAGTTTGTGAAATGTTGAGTGTCATCGCCAAAATCGCAATGTTAAGTTGATCGTCGGCATTAAGTTCTTTCGAGGGGCTCACTTCGGCGCTATTGAAGAGTTCTCCCGAAGAATCTTCGTAGGTGTGTATCAGCGCCTCGTCCCAGGTGTCGCGAGGTACGCAGTATGCAATCGCGGCTGCCCACTGCACCGGATGAAGAACGGGCGGTTCATGCTGAGAATACCACCGTCGAGTAAAGAGACCGAGCGCATCTAGTTCGTCGATGCCTAGGATCTTTAGGCCGTCATAAAAGTAGGTGTGAGCTGAGGAAAGTAGTTGTTGGAAGCGCAGATCATCAGAAGTTTCGTGGTTTTGCATCAGCATCATTCTTAGCCGGTCAGCGGTGAGACCACGCTGCTCGGAAATCCATTGAATAGCTGCTGCCAGCCGCAGAAGTAGAGATTTAGTTTCTTTGGCGAGTAACGGATGATCACGACTTTGCGGTGGATAGGAAGTCGGTGGCCTAAGCCAATTGTCACGCTCTGCAGAAGTTCGGATACGTTTCACTAGGAGAGTGCCATGGCGTGCGCAAATCCATATGCCAGGAATCTGGTGAGCCAGGTGCCAATACGAGAATCCTTTTTCGCGAATGTCCAGCGCTATGCAATCCGGACAGAATTTAAGGGGATGACAGAGAAAATCTTTATGGCCAAATAGTCCGCGCTTTGTATCTAGTACAGATATTCGATGCGCCACCCGGCCACTCGTGAATTCGACAATTTCTCTTTCTGGCATGAAAGCGAGGTAGAGATTGGAGATGGTTTGTTGCCGAAGTAGTTGAAGAGGAGAGAGCGATGAAAAATTGCAAGTAATAAAGTGACTCAATCCGAATGGAAGCTGCGCGTATCTCCCAGCTTGAGAATCATTAAATAGTAGCTGACCTGTCAAATTTGGCGTTTCGTAGCCGGAGCGCGAGTGAAATCTCGCGCATTGGCTGTACAGCGTCTCGTCGGAAGCCCTTTCGGCAAGAAAGGTCAGATTTTTAGAAGTAACCATATTCGTAGGGCCACGTGATTACGTTTCATCAACAGCTCGCTCCAGACGAGCACTATTATTCTTATATCGCCGGGTTGTATCAGAAATCAGGTTGGAATGAGCCACAGGATTTCTTGAAAGCTACAGTGACTAGCGCCGGATTGTGCGCGGATTCACGTAGCTATCCTGGGTTCTCGACGCAGCTTTTTCCTAACGTACTGCGTGCGTTAATTGGGACGGTGATCGACCTTGATCAGTTTAGACCTGACACTCTCAATATTCTGACTTTGTTGCCATACTATCGGCCGTTTCTGGTGCAAATTCAGCAGCAAAATCTGTTTAAGGAAGCAGCTTTCACTTACGGCTCCAATTCTGATCGAAGACGGTGTCTGCCGCAATTGAGCGGAACGAGCTTTCGGTATTGCGTTACTTGTATGAGTGCGGCATTTAAAACGTACGGAAGAGCGGTGCTGCTGAGATCTCATCAGCTACCTTGCGTCTTTGTGTGCTGGGAACATCGGACACCATTACGTACGGTGGACATTGATACCGATAACTTGGTTATCCCGGATTTTCAGTTGCCGCGCGAGAAATGCGTACAGAGGGTCTCAGAAGAGCTTCTTTGGTTGGCTGCTGAGTCGAGAAAATTGCTTCATCTCAATCGTGGGTTTACCAGCCCGGTCGAGAAGATTCACGCTATGTACTCTTTTGAGCAGTGGAATTTTGAATGTGATGGGAAGCCTGATTTTTCGCTGAGAGAATGCGAAAAACGTAAGAAAAGTAACGACAAAGGAAAAAGTCTCTGGAATGTTAGTTGGCCGAAGTCTTTGGACGTCGCATTTGAGACTGAGATCAACAGTATGTCCGATGAGCTGCGCGAAGCGTACGCAACGCCGTGGCGGGGGAATTACAAAAGATTAGGAAAAATGAGAACGAGTAAAGTTTTGTCACCGATCGAGCATCTGATGAGAATTCGTAGATTTGCGGGGGGCGTTGAAGAATTTTTCAAGAAGGTCGACGAGGTGTCGTTGAATAAATTAGCAACGTTCTTCCCATTTTCGCAAGCGCGCCGTGAGCACGGGGTCATTCTTTGCCCGACTGCGGTAACCTGGGAGGCTGCGAATTTTCTGAGAAAGGTGGACGAAAATATCAGAAAGGTAGACAAAAATCTCAAGCCCGGATTGGGGGGCGCAATGGAGATGGTCTGCAATCAATACCGGGATCACGTGGCACGGACAGGATTGCTTGCTGTGGATGTTTCACCTACGGAAGGCATGGCGAGAGATGTAGCTATTTCGATTCCATTGAGCCTAGATAACTTTACATTCATTGATCGACTCGCTGCGCGGAATGGAACTGGGAAATTTTCAGCAACGGTTAGTCTCATCTTAGAGCGGGTGCAACAAATCAGTTGCTGAACAGCCGGTTTAGAGGCTGTTGCGTAATTAATTTGAACGTTGATTTAACCGGGGCCAGCAAACAAGGCACACACCAATGACAGGAAGGCGTCGTGGGTAACATCAAGTCGGGAGATTTAATAGCTCCGAAATTAATTTGCAACAGCCTCTAAGTCGTTTCGCCAACTAATTATCTGGAGTCGCTAATCGCTCAGAAACTCAGCAGCCGAACCCGCGATCTACCGTTTTGAGGTTCATCTAAGCAAGGTTTTTCGAGTAAGCGTTTGAATACCTATTGGCGCTCATGCAGCCGCTTCTCTGGGTGTGTGTGCTTGTAATCATCTTTCTTGCCTAGCCGCAAATGAGACGAATTTCCCGAAGTTTTTTTTCCGCCGCAATTGCGCGGTCGCGGTATTCGCCTGAGGCTTTTAGGAGGTCCGCGATTGACAGCCAATAGGCGGCTCCCAGATCGCCCTCCTCGAGTTGCAATCGATGTAATTTCCGCAGGGCAATTGAGAGGTCGATATTTTCGTGCATGTCCATTTGCCTTCTCCCGTATCAAGCGCGCCGCATAATATTTTGTGCCCTTTTCGGCACCCGCTACAGACAGCATCATCCTACTACGCAAAAAGTTTATCAGCGGTCTTGCCTGAACTTGATGAAATTCAAAAGGACTTTGTCACATTCGTCGAGGCTTTCCGCGCCGTCTTTTTTCCGACAATATCTTAAATATTTTTTCTCCGATAATCTTTGCGATGGCATACGTCTCGATCATGCCCCGGCAGACAATACATGCAGAGGAAAGTCGCCCGCCGTTGAGAATAAGGATCGCATCATCATAAATATCAACTTGGCGGTTCAATAGATTGCATAGTTTCGCAAATAGTCGCCCGAATCTGCGCTAGGGTCGTCTAGCAGGTGGAATTCGCTCTTGACTAGCGCTTCGCGGTTTTTTTCACTTGAATAATCGAGAATAGATTCGTCAGCAAGGGAGTGGTCATGATAGCGCTCAGCAAGCGATTGATCTGTTGCAAGCGCTTTTAGGACTGCCATGAGGTCGGCATCGAGCGTTGCCCTATACTGTCCCTTGGCTTCTCGCTTGTAGTCCCGTTTGAACTGGCCAGCGCGGTCAATCCTCCGCATGCAGATCCGCCATGAGTGCACCTCCGGGTTACCGTTCAAAAAAACGCACCCTACTCTCCAAGTTCAGACCTGGCGTCGGATGTTACAACGAATAAGATGGTCAAGCACAGCGTGTGAATTAGAACTTGTGAGATTTAATTATGAGTTGAATTCCCCTCTGATCAAATCAAGAGCAGAGGATGCTAGTGTTACGGAGTTTGTCCTACGAAGAAATACTATCTTCCCGCCAAATTTGCGAAACATTAGTCGATACCTATATCGGATAAAGGAGAACCTGACCTGTGCCGATTCACTGCCAGATTCAAAATCGATTCCAGCATTCGGACGCCATGTGAAGTAGAGAATATGCCGTTAGTGCAAAGCCGATGTTGCTTCAAAGTTTCGCGTATCTCTTGTAACTCATCTGACGCATTCGCGAGTTGAATCGCACGGTCGCGATACTCTGCCAGAGAATTTGTAATCATCTCATCGAGACCTACGGCATGAAGCAAGCTACCAGCCATTCGGCTAGCAAAGGATTTGCCCGAGCATGTCAGTAGGGGGACTCCCATCCAAAGTGCATCGTTGGCTGTAGTTCCGCCATTGTAAGGATAGGTGTCAAGGAATAAGTCGATAATTCCCAGTCGAGCAAAATAAACGGGTAGATCAACTCTGCCAGAAAAGTACAGTCTCGAAGGCTCCACATTTCGTTGGGCAGCTTGAGTCTTTAAGTTGTCTTCGGCAGCTTGTGTTGGCGCATATAAAAGTAACATGCTACTTGGCGTGGCGCCAAGTATATCCATCCAAATATCAAATAGACGTGGATTAAATTTGTATGTGTTGCATAAGCAACCGAATAACATTCCATCTTCGGGAATTCCTAGACTTGATCGACTCACATCTAATGCCGGAGATGGGCGCAAATCATCACTAATTTGGAATGTTTTAGGAAGTAGTGCTAAGTATTCGGAATAGTTATCTCTAGCTGTTCCTTGACTGATGTACTGATCAACAATGATGTAATCCATATTGGGAATACTGCTGGTGCCTGGATAGCCTAGGTATTGCATCTGTATAGGCGCCATACGCTGCGCGAAGGCTGTACTACGACCTCCCTGAGTTAATCCGGTGATGTCAATGGCAACATCTAATTGGTGGCGACGTGCGAGTATCACGAGCTCGTCGTCGTCAAGGCTGGATACATCAAGAAAATGTTCTACTGAATTTTCAATCCGTTTTCGATAGAAATCATGGCCTGGATGTGTGGCGAACGCAAATGATTCGAAGGCGCCACGGTCATGCTGCTCAAAGAGACCCGCTAGCATGATTGATACGGGATGTATTCTGAAATCATGCGAAAAATAACCCACACGAATTCGCTTACCTTCCGAAGGACTTTCAGGGTGCCAAGTGATGGTGGGGGAAACGGGCGCCCAGAGATGCGCTAATTTCTTTTGACGTATTGGATCGTCCGTAACAGATAAATAGTGCATTGGCGTGCTGCTAGGCATGCCCGCATCGAGATTAAGTTCGATGTCATTAATAATCTTATCTAGTCCACTCCAAGCACATGCGCGCATTCGAGCGTGCAATAAATTACTCATATAGGGCAATGGAGTCGTAGTCTCTTCTATAGCCTTTTCAAAAAATGAAACTGCCTTGTCTGCCTGATTGGTTGCGAGGTGCAGGGCCCCTAGATTATACAAAGCCTGATGATCTCTAGGGTCAAGTTCAAGCAAACGCATCAAGTCTTGGTATGCAGCGTCAAATGCAATGCCAGAGAGCCGGAGTACAGATCTGGCGTGAAGACTCTGACGTAGATTGGCCAAGATATCCCTATTCAATGGATCAATCGTAATGGCCTTCTCTAGAAATTCAATGGCCGTGTCATTGCAGTTTTTTCGTTGCCAAAAAAGGGCGAGGTTGTACAAAGTGCCTGAATGTGCTCCGCCTAGTTGCAGTGCGTGTTCGAGACTAAACTGTGCGAGTCCTAATTCTCCGGCATCGAGTGCAATACCTCCAAGTAATCGCAATGTATCGATATCGTTAGTATCGATCGTGAGATAGCGAAAACAAAATAAAATCGCCTTTTGAAAATTTAATTGTTCATGAGCTTGGAGTGCGTTTGAAATGAATTCATTTTTAGTTAATGAATTGCTTTCCATAGATAGTTTTTTGCAGGGATGCAGTAGAGTTTCGACGCTGAGGAACACGTTATTCAAGCAGATAGCTATCTTTGGTGTCTCCGCCTTAATTGAGTACTTTGGCAGTAAGGTACTAATCGATATAAAAACTGAGGGTACTTTCTCAATACGTAGCGTTTGCCTTTGCGGGCGACTGTTGAATGATGGGATTGTTATCCTTTACTCTTCCATTATTCGCCTACTATTGTAAGTATTTGTCTTACAATATTGCGTAAGTTATCTATGGGTTTTTTGTTTGTCAATATTTTATTTTCTTTTGCCGAGGGAAAGTTTCGGAGCGTTTTCAGATTCTGACTAAAGCACTAGCGGCTTGATATGGATAGTTGCAGCCTTTTAATACTATCTGGCCATTGTCTTTACTGATGTGAGGTTTTGGAATTCTATGGAGCCACGGGATTATTGGATGTTTTTGATACTGCGGCTCCTGATGGCATTGATAGCCATGTCATGTTGCTGTCGGGCGGAAGATGTTTACGATTCGCTCAGTCGGTCGGATGGGGCGTTACCTAACGAATCTATTATTCAGGTTCCGGTGGAAGAAAACCTTTTCGGCACCATCCATCTGCAAGTGACAGTCTCGATGCCCACGGGAGCGGGGCCTTTCCCTTTAGCAGTTTTTAATCACGGGGCTGACGGGAGTCGGCCACCTAGTCAGCAGCCCAGGAGTCACCTAACCTGGCCTGCGGTTTATTTCATGTCTAGGGGTTACGCGGTCGTGCAACCTATGATGCGCGGATATGCCGGCTCGCAAGGAAGTTTGCATCAACATGGCTGCGACTTGGCGTCGTTGGGATTGGAGGCCGCGAAAGACATACGTGCCGTTATCGAATTCATGATTCGTCAGCCATTTATTGATGGCTCTCGTATTGTCGTAGCGGGGCAGAGTTACGGTGGATGGAATACGTTGGCGCTTGGAAATATGGGGGTGCCTAACGTGAAAGGACTGGTGAGTTTTTCTGGCGGCGTTCACCAAGCGCATTGTCCTATCTCAGATCTGGCATTGATGAAGGGGGCAGATAGGTTTGGCCAGGTTACGGTGATGCCGGCAATTTGGTTTTTTGGAGACAATGACTCGCTCTTCCCGGTGACGACCTGGCGTGAAATGTTTTCGCGTTACCGAGCAGGTAATCCGCGAGCTGAGTTGGTGGCTATTGGATCATTCATGAATGACGCGCATAACTTAACCGGTTCTTGGAGCGGTTTGCGAATCTGGGTCCCTAAGTTGGATGATTTTCTAAAACGTATCGGCTTACCCGGAACGGAGCTCTTCCCTGAGTACATGCCTGAGCCGATTCCTCCATCGAGTAACTACGCTGATATCAATGATATTGACAAGGTTCCTAATTTAAAAAGCGACGGAGAAAGAATGCTTTACCGGAGCTTCCTGGGCCATCTTTTTCCACGCGCATTTGCTATTTGGGAGACGGCGGCTGCGACGGGATATGATGGATTCGACCCTCTTACGAAAGCGCTACAAGGTTGCTCCAGGCTGACCACTAACTGTCGGCTATATGCAGTGGATAATGAGGTGGTATGGAAGCCTTGAGTGCAAAGTCGTGCGGCTCATTGATGGATATGCTGGGGTGGCGCCCTTAAGTTGATGCAGCCGGGATGGCTTCCGCAAAAATCTCGTATAGGTTGCCATTGAAAATTAATCGACCCTATTCACCCATTCTTCTGTAAGAAACCTGATAAAAGCTCTGGATAAGTCCGATTGATATTTGGGTGCCGTCAATGCATACAAGGGCTGACTTGGCAATTTGAAGCCGGGCAAGATCTGTTCAAGCGTATGTGAAAACTCTGTTCCTACCACCATATTCTTCGGAAGAATGGCGATTCCTAAGTCTTGTTCAACTAGCTTTGCAAGCATTCGCGGGCTGGAAGATGTTAATGGACTTCCTATTCGTAGTTCAGATTTTGAGCACTTTGTACTTGGAAAGCACGACTCTATAGGTAGAGTTTCACTTGTTACGTTCAAGCATCGATGGGCTAACAGATCCGCTGGCGTTGTGGGATTCCCCTTGAGTTGTAGATATCGTCTCGATGCGAAAAGACCTTGGCTTATCGCGCCAACATAACTCGCTAGCTGATTTTTTCCCACGATAGGTCCCAACCATAATGCGACGTCAACTGGGTTAAGGAACATATCCGGGAAAATCGGCGATACATTAATAAGAAGAGATATTTGCGGGTATTGATCAGAGAAATCTTTAAGTGCTCTGGCAAAGAATTGATGATCCAGACCAGTCGGAATACTAATTCGTAACTCGCCCGTCACTCCTCTATTAGATTGAATTAGCGCTTCGTAGGCTGCCTGTGTCTGTTCCAGCATGGGGTGGCATTGATCAAAAAATCTCTTTGCCGAAGGTGTAAGCGTGAGTCGGCGAGTGTCCCTGACGAAGAGCGTGAACCCCAGTTGCTTTTCCATTGTCGCTATACGTCTTGAAAGAGTCGAAACAGGCATGTCGAGAAGTGTTGCCGCACGACTAAAGTTTCCCGATCGCACTATTTCAACAAACAATCCAATTTCACCGAAATGTGATGAGAGGGGGTTTTTGTTTATAGAGGGCATCAACAGAAATTTTCATATTTGAGAAATTGAATTTCACTTTTCCCCCTTCTTTTTTTTAATAAAATGCTCACAATGATGACATTAATGCAATATTTCTTTCATGGTGTAATTAAGTCAGATGTTAGATATCAATTGACTCAAAGGTTTTTGGCCTCACGCTGGCGGCTTAAGTAGGGAGGAGCGTCAAAGAAAGGGGGGAAATTAACTGTTGCTTTCTGTAATTATTGGGCTGTATTTGCGTTGTGGTGCAATATCCGCTTGAAGGCTCATTTGAGCTACCGATGCTCCAGAGAGTACGAGTCATTCGCAGGCACTGATGAAGTCATCATCTGTCAGCAAACGTTATAAGAGCCACTCTAGGCTGAGAAAATCATCGTTTTCCCATGTGGGCGATATCTGATGTGACTGTCGCGAACCAGCCGCAATCGCTTTAATTGCCTCTCATTATTTATCGCCTAGCGGAACACACTCCATTTGGAGTGGCGAAGAATGTCTGAGTGTTTCTGCGGCTGAAGCAAGGAGCTTTTTGGATTCTAGTTAATTTAATTTCGTGAATTTATCCGTGGTCGGGGAGGTTGGTCGTGATGGTGGGGTATGCGAGAGTGTCAACAGAGGAGCAGAACTTGGAATTGCAGACGCAGGCTCTTCGCGCTAAAGGGTGCTCGCGGATTTACGAAGACCACGGGATATCAGGGCTAAGTTTTTCACGCCCGGGTCTTGATGCGGCGATCGAGAGTTTAAAACCAGGTGGTGTGTTGGTTGTATGGCGATTGGATAGATTGGGAAGATCCTTGTCCCATCTAACCCAGCTTCTTGATGAACTTGGTGAGAGGCAGGTGGGGTTCTACTCAATAACCGAAAGTATGGACACCACCTCTGCTGGAGGACGACTCATTTTTCATGTCATGGGTGCGTTGGCGGAATTTGAAAGATCGCTAATCAGCGAGCGAACTAGAGCGGGGCTAGCAGCAGCAAGAGCGGTGGGTAAGAAATTGGGGCGCCGCCCTAAGTTGTCTCAAATTCAGTGCGAAGAGGCTGTTGCGCTTCTTGAGCAGGGGTGGTCTATCCCTAAGATAGCAACTCAGCTCGAAGTGCATCCGCGCACATTGGAGCGGACGCTACGCGTTTGTCTTAAAAGGAACTCGGAAACGTGTAACACCGCTGAGATATGTCTTTGTGTTCAGTCAGAGCTACCCGAAGTGCCGGTAGATACTGATGCAAGATAATGGCGGGAGGGAGGGGCTTCAGAATTCCGCGAATGTCAGCTTTTGGCTAGAAGCTCCTCTTTTCTTTTTATTGCATCAAGGTAATCTGGCGAAATTGAAATCGCAGCCTCGTAGCATTTTATAGCCTGAGATTCGTCATTAAGCCCCTCAAAAGCCATGCCTCGATTAAACCAGAGCGCAGAGTTTCGTTCATTAATTCGAAGTGCCCGATCAAATAGGGTTATCGCTTCTGCAAACAGGCCGAGTTGTATTTTCAATGCAGCCTTTAACTGTAGCGCATCAAAGTAATTCGGCTGAATTTTTAGTATCTGGTCGTAAATTGAACCTGCTTTGTCTAGCTCACCTTTTTGATGTGCAAAAAAACCGCGCTTGATTAAGTCGAGAAGATGTGCGTGATTTCCTTTGGAAATCACATGCTGTCGAGGTACATTTGCTTTGGGAAATTTTCTTGCCATTTCAGATCCTGCCTGACCGTGAGCCCGTAATGTCAGTAAAAGTTAGGAATTTCCCTTCATACTATACCGAAAATAAAAAACCCCACTGCCCGTTAGGACTCAGTGAGGAAAATGTTCAGCAGTAGGGGTAGGGGGGTGTCTGCTGAACATGCAGAAACGCTCCGAGCAGGGATTAGAGCGACTGATGTAGTTGTTGTAATCTTTTGCTGAATGCGTACTAGCCGATTAGCCGAATTGCAGGGGCTCCAAAAGCAATGCCCAGTAGCAAACCAATAAGGCGTCCCATAAGTGTCGCCTTTAGAGTTGCTATATCGTCATTAATGCTTAACTTATTCTCGCCCCGTAAAATTTTGTAAAGTGGCGGGAGAAGAAGAATAGAGCCCAACATAAAAGCAGTACTTCCCAGTACGTTAAAAAGATCATCTGCATTTAAGGATGAGAGAAAAAAATCTGTCAGGGGTAGGGTCACTGCACTAAGTAACATTGCAAAGAAAGTGCCATTCACCAAGAGATCAGTTTCTCTAGTTGAATCCACTTTTCACCTCCTTTAAAGGTTGTCGCTGCCATCGATAATTCGATGCAAGAATAGCGACTATTGATCAGCATATTCATGCGTACAAGAGAAACATTGGACTCCATCCAACGTTGAAAATATCCTGAAAATAACTACGGTGTTTGTCTTACAAAATTTTTGTTAATTCTTTCATGAATGTGGCTTGTCATCAAGAGAGTTTTGATTTTTTTCTCATGAGAAATCGTTTTTATGTGGTTTTATTGGGAAAAATAGGAATTTATTTGTAAGACTAAGTCTGTATTTATATATTTCTTATATGATTGCTGATGAGGTATATCGTTCCAAGAACTGCAATCACGAACTCTTCATATTCTAAAAAATTCTGACCTGCTACCCAAGATTAGTCGGGATGTCAGTTGTGGCTTTATAAAACAAATGTCGGGGTAGAAAGTCGTATTTTTAGAGCCTAATTTCTATGAAATTTCATCTCCTATATCAAGGGTTATTCATAAAGCTGTTTGCTGGATCTCTTACGAAAAACAGAAGAGATCTGGTACGAGCATTTTCCGAAATTTCGTCAATCTTCCTCATGTTGTTGATTGGAAGTGCTAGTAGGGCTATTGAGGTTTCGCCTCCGGTAAAAAGTCTTCTCATCACTACTCCCTCTGCCAGTGAAGCCATGCATTCACTTAATAGAAACTACGATATACAGTGTTCTAGTATTCCAGACTGGGAATTCCCGTTATCGCTTCCAGATGCCATGACGCTGACCTTATGTCGCAATTCGGAGGTTAGAAACGCTATGGCGGAATTAAGTGTCGAGGAGGGAAAAGCTGGAGAAAGCGGGGCGGCGGAAGGGAGTTTAAAGAAAGAATCTCGAAACCAATTTAAAAATAAAGTGCGTGGTGTCACTTTGGCGGATAGTGTTCTTGCGCATCAAGGATCAATGGGTGAGTCTGATTTGATTCGGCAGATAAAAACTGAGAGTCAAAATCGTGATGGCGTACTACTCTTGAATAAAGCGCATAGCAACTATGCTTTGATAAAGATGTGCGTGGAGAAGACCATGGTCGCCTATTTCGATGCGGAGGGGGCAATGTCTCAATTGAGGGCCCGAAGCCAGGATAGGGCATCGATAGAGTATCTATTGACCGTCGTAAATAGGAGGCAGAAAGAAGGGGCGATTGGTCAAACCGATCTCTTGCAAGTAAAAATGGCGCTTGTGCAAGCTGAACTCGCCGAGCAAAAAGCGGAGACCTATTGGGAGAAAAGCGTTGCTGCATTTGGCAATGCGCTCAATATTTCGGTGGCGGAGCCTCTTCAACTGAAGCCGATAACCAAAGATGAATTGGGTAAATTTGAAGATGACTTGAGGCAATGGATAAAAAGTCGTAAGTCAGATCAACCACCAGTGTCGAGCACGAATCGCCAAATTGGCAGCGCCTCAGGATTATCTGAACCTCTTCGATCATTAAGGATTTCGTCTGGTACACCGTCGATTGATCTGGGTGGAACCGGTTTGGAAGTGCCTGGTGCGGACCTTGTTATCCATCCAGTGGCTGACCATTTGGAAGAGCAAGAGGGGAAAAAGAATATCGAAGAGGCTCAGGCATATGCGGATGCCATGTCCGCGGTTGAGAGCCTGAGGCTGTCTTTTGAATTGCGAGAATCCGCTAAAGATGCGCTTCTTTCGTCGCAGATTTCTTATGCTAAAGGTGCTATCAGTATTGTTCAGTTACTTCGTCAGCAAATTGTATTCTCGGATGCTATACAAAAGAGTATCGATTGTCAGGAGAGATTCCGTTTGGCTAAGTTAAGGTTGCTGGGTTGGGATGATGTCTTGACGGTGCGATCGCTCTTGGATATTGCGGGATTCCGTGGGTAGTTACACCATGTTTGTTAGCTTCGACAATGATGTGTCGGGTAGTAATCGGGGGGGCATCACCATATGGTTTATCAAGCGAGATTGTTGGAGAGTACATAGTGCGTGAGTTCCGAATTGTGTCGGAGCTTCATTTTTTGCAAAGCACGGCTACGAAACATGCTGATTGTCTTAACTGACAGAGATAATTCCGAGGCAATATCGCTAACACTGTTTCCACCTGCGATCATGATCATGATTTGATATTCCCGATCCGATAGTTTGGTGTGCAAAGGTGCTTCAGGGTCTTCGCCGATGCTGGAAGCGAGCTCTTCGGCTAAGGTTGTGCTTATATATTTTCTACCACTTGCCACTAGGCGAATTGCTTTGATTAGCTCTTGAGATGATGCTTCTTTGTTCAAAAATCCAGATGCACCTGCTTTTAGGCAGCGTCTCCCATATTGATCTTCTGAGTACATTGAGAAGATAAGTATTTTCAGTTCTGGATATTGATTTTTGAGCTGTTTCAATAAATGAATTCCATCTTTCGAGGGAGAGGCAATATCCATCAATATGATGTGGTGCCTTGTAAGATCATGTGCAAGGCCGTCTTCAATACTTGCTGCTAATGAAGTGCTGATATCTGATGTTGATGCGCAAAGGTGTTTTATTCCTTCTCTTACTATTGTGTGGTTGTCCAGTACGGCCAATTTAATTTTGGTACTTTTCATTTCGTCCCTGAGTTTCAGATTGTCAAAATCGGTGTGGTTGTATTTTATAAGGATCTCTTTCCTTAATTCAATTTTTAGATTGTGCTTATATGCTTTTCTTGAAGGAATTTATCCTATTTTTGAGACACTCGGCTTTTCTATTTGTACTCGGGATGGGCATCTGTGACGCCGATCCATTTCGGAATTAGGCAGTTCATTAGCAGTACTTTCAAAACTGTAACTCGTGTATATCGCTCTAGGTTGCAACCCAAGGCCCAGGGAATCAATGAGCCTGCAGATATCATTGAGGGCAAGAGCGTAATCGACCTATCAGTGACACCGTTACACGGTGTAGAGAATGGCGAAGGAATGATGGAAAACCGAACTGCTGAACAATGGCATAATTTTGCGCTTTATTTGATCAATCAGAATGATTTTGAGAATGCGTGCCAGGCATTTTCATGTGCGATATCTCTGGCTCCCTCTAGCCATATTTATCAGAATAATTACGGTCAAGCTCTTGATGAGATCAAGAAATATGAGCAGGCTCTGGCTGCATTTGATCGATCAATTTCCTTATGTCCCAACTATTTCCATCCATGGAATAATAAGGCGATGACATTGGTGCGAATGGGGAGATTATCTGAAGCTATCAGGGTATATCAGAAAATGGCTGATTGGGATTGGTAACTGACGACATCTATAGGGCGTGGACATTCGCTTTGGTCAAAGAAAAGAACTATAGCGAGGCCCTCAACGTTATCGAGAGGGCAGTGGGCTTTTCTCCGGCTTGTGAGTCCCATCTTGAAAATCGTGCCAAGTTGCTTTTGTTGAGCAATCGTGAAGATGAGGCTGTCGATTTACTGCAGCGACTCTTTGAGCTTAATCAGGGCAACGAGACGATTGGTTTTCTTCTCGCGATGAAGGGAAAAAAATTTTCTCCACCTCAAGCTCCAGCCTCATACGTCAGTGAGTTATTTAATCATTATGCGCAAAGCTTTGAAGAAGAATTGATTTTCAAATTGCAATATAAAGTGCCTGAAGAACTGAGTCGTCTGCTATCGTCGCATCGCCTGGACGGATTTGGTGCTGTATTGGATCTGGGGTGTGGCACTGGCTTGATGGGAAATTATTTGAGTGGTCATTGCAGTCGGTTAGAAGGAATAGATCTCGCGCAGGAAATGTTGGAAGTGGCAAGGAAAAAGGAATGCTACGATGCTTTGCATTGCACCGGTATAACGGACTATTTTTCTGGTATACGATTCAGTGGAGCGAATACACGGTTCGATGTCATCGCTGCCTCGGATGTATTCGTCTACGTCGGGGATTTGATAGATATTTTCAAAGGTGCGTTTGACACGTGGATCCGGGGGGACTATTTGCGTTTTCGGTGA
>NZ_BADI01000689.1:0-6970 GCF_000333555.1 Herbaspirillum sp. B65
CGCTGTAATATCCATACAGCAAAGCGTGTTGCGATGTGAATATTACCGGTATTCAGAACGCACAAAAAAAGGAGCTCTCGGGCTCCTTTTTTTACGCCTGCAGCCAGGCTGCGCGACAGCGCGGCGCTCAGGTGACGTTCAGGCCGCCTTCTTGCGCTCGGCAAAAAACACCCGCAGACGGGCCACGGCTTCCTGCAGCTTTTCCATCGACGTGGCATAGGACAGGCGGATATAGCGGCGCGCCGTGAAGGGACCGAAATCCAGCCCCGGCACCAGCACCACGCCAGCTTCATTGAGCATGTCCAGGCTCAGCTGGTCGGCATCATCGCACAGGGCGCTGCAATCGGCATACACATAGAAGGCGCCATCCGGCACCACCGGCACGCTGAAGCCCAGGCTTTCCAGCGCCGGCACGATGTAGTCGCGACGACGCTTGAACTCGGCCTTGCGCGCTTCATAGACGGCCATGGTCTCGGGCGTGAAGCAGGCCACGGCGGCGTGCTGGGCAATCGAGGAAGCACAGATCAACAGGTTCTGCGCCAGCTTCTCGACCTGCGGCACCAAGGCCGGGGGCAACACCAGCCAGCCCAGGCGCCAGCCGGTCATGTTGAAATACTTAGAGAAGCTGTTGATGACCACCACATCCTCGCCCAGCGACAGCGCCGAGAACGGTGCGCCTTCATAGGACAAGCCCTGGTAGATCTCATCGACGATGGTAAAGCCGCCACGCTGGCGCACTTCACCGAGGATGGCACGCAATTCGTCGGCGGCGATGGAGGTACCGGTGGGATTGGAGGGCGAGGCCAGCAGCACGCCGCGCGTGCGCTCACCCCAATGCTCGCGCACCATCTGCGCCGATAGCTGGAAGCGATGTTCCGGGCCGCTGGCGATGAGCTTGGCGCGGCCCTCGAAGGCCGCCACGAAATGGCGGTTGCAGGGATAGCTGGGGTCGGGCATCAACACTTCGCTGTCGCGCTCGACCAGCGCCGCACAGGCCAGCAGCAAGGCTGCCGACGCGCCAGCAGTGATGACGATACGCTCAGGCGCGATCTCCAGGCCATAGACACTGCGGTAATGGTTCGAGATAGCCTGGCGCAATGCCGGCAAGCCGGTGGCCGAGGTGTATTGCATCTTGCCCTCGGCCATGGCGCGGGTGGCGGCCTCGACCACGGCCGGCGGCGCCGTGAAATCGGGTTCGCCGATCCCCATGTGGATCAGGTCGCGTCCCTGCTGGGCCAGGATGTCGGCCTTCTTGGACAATTCCATCACATGGAAGGGAGCGATGTGCTGCAAACGTGAAGCCAGTTGATTCAGGTTCATGCGCTAATTCCGGACAACAGGGGACAACGAAGAATGGCGGCGCTCGGGAGCCTCACCACAAAAGCGATCAATACTCGCTGCAAGCGCGCTTACGACGACCGGCCGCTTCCACTTCAGTGGCACGGGTCTGGGCCGCGAAACGGTCCAGCACGCCATTGACGTACTTGTGACCATCGATGCCGCCGAACGACTTGGTCAGTTCCACGGCTTCGTTGATGACCACCTTGTAGGGGATCTCGATGTGGTTCTGCAGCTCGTAGGCGCCGATCAGCAAGGCGGCGTGTTCCACCGGCGAGAGTTCCTTGATGGGACGATCGATCAGCGGCGAGAGGCCGGCACGCAGCTTCTCGGCGTCACGGATGGCGCCGGTAAGCAGGGTATCGAAGTGCTCGGCGTCGGCCTTGTCGAAACCGTGGGCTTGGCGGATGTGGGCTTCGATAGCGCCCGCGTCCTCGTGGTTGAGCAGCCACTGGTACAAGCCCTGCAACGCGAACTCGCGGGCGCGGTGACGCGGGGTGCGGTTCTTGTTCGAATTGGCGTGTTGAGTTTTGTTCGACATGATGATTGCGGCCGGGGGCCTTGGATAACTAANACAAATGAATGCGAGTGCCGGCACCAGGCCAGCAGTGCGGCTGCGGGACGCGTGTCCCGCAGCGCCTATGAATTATTCTTCTTCGGTGGCCTGACCGAGTTCTTCCAGCACGATGGACAGGTTGGCCATTTCCACGGCCACGCGGGCGGCGTCGGCACCCTTCTCGGCCATGCGCACTTCGGCCTGTTCATCGTTCTCGGTGGTGAGCACGGCGTTGGCGATGGGCAAGCCGAAGTCCAGGCCGATGCGGGTGATGCCGGCGCCGGATTCGTTGGAAACCAGCTCGAAGTGATAGGTCTCGCCACGAATGACCGCACCCAGCGCGATCAGGGCGTCGAACTGTTCGGTCTCGGCCATCTTCTGCAGCGCCAGCGGGATTTCCAGCGCGCCCGGCACGGTCACGTGCAGGATATCTTCATCGGCCACGCCGAGGTGCTTCAGTTCGGCCAGGCAGGCGGCCAGCAGGCCATGGCAGACGTCTTCATTGAAGCGCGCCTGGACGATACCGATGCGCAAGCTTTCGCCATTGAGGTCTGGGTCATAGGTTCCGATGGTCATGGCTGTTCCTTCTTGATAGGTTGACTTGCGTAATTGCTTGATTCGTCGGGTCGCGCTCAGACGCCGTCACGGGCCTGGTAACCGGTGACTTCCAGCTGGAAGCCGGTCATCGAAGGCATTTTGCGCGGGCTGGCCAAGAGCTTCATCTTGCATACCCCCAGGTCTTTCAGGATCTGGGCGCCGATGCCGTAGGTGCGCAGGTCCATGCGGTCGGCACGGGCGGGCTTGGCAGCGGCGGGCGTGCCGACCTTGTTCAACGCACCGAACTGGTCGAACATCTGCTGCGCCGATTCCTCGCAGTTGAGCAGCACGATCACACCGGACTCGGCGGCCTGCACCGCCTGCATGGCTGCGGCCAGGTTCCAGGAGTGGGTGGTCACGCCCGCTTCCAGCAGGTCCAGGATCGACACCGGCTGGTGCACGCGCACCAGGGTCTCGCGGCCCGGCTGGATGTCGCCGCGCACCAGCGCCAGGTGCGCGCCACCGGAGGGCGTATCGCGATAGGCGATGGCCTTGAAGCTGCCATGGGCGGTCTGCATCTCGCGCTCGGCCACGCGTTCGATGATGCTCTCGTTGCGGCTACGGTAATGGATCAGGTCGGCGATGGTACCGATCTTCAGCTTGTGCTTCTGGGCGAACTCCAGCAGGTCCGGCAGACGGGCCATGGTGCCGTCGTCCTTGAGGATCTCGCAGATCACGGACGCCGGGGTCAGGCCGGCCATGGCGGTCAGGTCGCACCCAGCCTCGGTATGGCCGGCGCGCATGAGCACCCCACCCTTCTGCGCACGCAGCGGGAAGATGTGGCCCGGCTGCACCAGGTCGGACGGCTTGGCGCCCTTGGAGGCGGCCACCTGGATGGTGCGCGCGCGGTCGGCGGCGGAAATGCCGGTGGTCACACCTTCGGCGGCTTCGATGGAGACGGTGAAATTGGTGCCGTAAGCCGTGCCGTTGCGGGTGGCCATGAGCGGCAGGTCGAGCTGGTCGACATGTTCTTCGGTCAGGGTCAGGCAAACCAGGCCACGCGCATGGGTGACCATGAAGTTGATGGCTTCGGGCGTGACGAAATCGGTGGCCAGGACCAGGTCACCCTCGTTTTCGCGGTCTTCTTCATCGACCAGGATCACCATGCGACCCGCACGGAGTTCGGCGACGATTTCTTCGGTTGTAGCAAGTGGCATATTCGCGCTCTTTTCCCAATTGGAACCCGCTATTTTAAAGGATTGCGGGCCTCTCCCGCTGGGCAATTACGCCGCCTGTGCGGCCTGGGTACGTTGCAGCGCTTCCAGCAACAGTGCCGGATCGCCCAGCGCCAGCCGCTTGGAGTCCGACAGGGTCTGACGGAAGGCACGCGCACCGGGCATCCCGGCCAGCAGGCCCAGCATATGGCGGGTGATGCTGTTCAGGCGCAAGCCACGGCCATTGTCGCCATGCAACTCCAGCTGGCGCTTGATATAGGGCAACATGGCTGCAATCACCTCGGCCCGGCTGGGCTGGCGGCCGCCCTCCAGGTCGCCGTAGTAGCGGGCATCGAAGCTGGCCATCAGATAGGGGTTGTGATATGCCTCGCGCCCCAGCATGACGCCATCGACGTGCTGCAGGTGTTCATCGATCTCGGGCAGGGTCTTGATGCCGCCGTTGATGAGGATTTCCAGTTGCGGGAAATCCTTCTTCAGCTGATAGGCATAGTGGTATTTCAGCGGCGGAATCTCGCGGTTTTCCTTGGGGCTCAAGCCCTTGAGGATGGCATTGCGGGCATGGACGATGAAGGTCTGGCAACCCGCCTCGGCAATCTGGCCCACGAAGTCGCGCACGAAGTCATAGGATTGCACGTCATCGATGCCGATGCGGTGTTTCACGGTCACGGCTATGGATACTGCATCACGCATGGCCTTGACACAATCGGCCACCAGCGTCGGCTCGCCCATCAGGCAGGCACCGAAGGCACCCTTCTGGACGCGCTCGGAGGGGCAACCGCAGTTCAGGTTGATCTCGTCATAGCCCCACTGCTCACCCAGCTTGGCGCTATGGGCCAGGTCGGCCGGCTCGCTGCCGCCCAGTTGCAGGGCCACCGGGTGCTCCTGCTCATCGAAATCGAGGTGGCGCGGCACATCGCCATGCAGCAGCGCACCGGTGGTGACCATCTCGGTGTAGAGCCAGGTGTGACGCGTGATCTGGCGATGGAAGACGCGGCAGTGGCGGTCGGTCCAGTCCATCATGGGGGCGACCGAAATCGTTCGAGCCGGCAAAC
This sequence comes from Herbaspirillum sp. B65, assembly GCF_000333555.1. Taxonomy (NCBI): domain Bacteria; kingdom Pseudomonadati; phylum Pseudomonadota; class Betaproteobacteria; order Burkholderiales; family Oxalobacteraceae; genus Herbaspirillum; species Herbaspirillum sp. B65. The sequence continues at coordinate 4,719 of NZ_BADI01000689.1, forward strand.
TCGGGCTAGTTCCAGCACTGACGCGGCTTTCCGCCGCCTTATTGACCACTTCACACTTCACGATATTTCACGAAAATAAATGGTTTATCATTCGCCATTGGACAAAAATTGGACAAAAAACAGATGGCGACATTCCAGAAAATTGGCAAGCGTTGGCGTGCGAGGATTCGGAGGAAGGGATTTCCCGCGCAGAGCGAGATGTTCGACACAAAGGCGCAGGCACAAGATTGGGCTTCGCGGCAGGAAGCCGACATGCGGGCGCTCAAATTTCAGGACGTCCGTATCATAGCAGACAAGACCCTCAGCGCCGCTATTGACCGCTATGTAGAGGAGCAGACCCAGGTTAAACCGTTGGGCAAAAACAAAAAGGCAGTATTGGCAACTTTGAAACGTTACCTCGGCAAGCTGACCATGCCGGAGCTGACAGGGGACGCACTGATCGATTACGTAAAGGAACGAAAGGGTGCCGGTGCAGGCGGCGTTACGATTGCCATTGACCTGACATATCTAAGCAGCATCCTGAAGGCAGCAAAGAACATCTGGCGCTGGCCGGTCAATCTGGACGCAATCGCCCAAGCGCGAGCCTATATGGATCACATCGGCTTGTCGACCAGGTCAAAAGAGCGCACCAGGCGGCCAACGAAGATAGAGCTGGGGAACATCAGCACTTGGTTTGCGGTTAAGGTCCGGCAAAAGGTACCCATGTCCGATCTTATTGCATTCGCAGTCGACACCGCCATGCGCTTGAGCGAGATCATCAACCTTAGATGGGCCGACCTGAACGAACAGGATCGGACCATCATAATCAGAAATCGAAAGCACCCTCGCACTAAGATTGGGAACGATCAAGAGGTGCCACTTCTAGGCGACGCCTTCGCGATCATCAAGCGGCAACCAAAGATTGACAAGGAAGAACGGATTTTCCCCGTCACGGAGGGGACGGTAAGCAGCCTCTTTCCACGTGCTTGCAAATCACTGGGGATCGAAGATTTAAGGTTTCACGACTTGAGGCATGAGGGAGTATCACGCCTCTTTGAGCAGGGTTACAGCATTGAGCAGGTCGCTCTGGTATCTGGGCACAGGGATTGGAAAATGCTCGCGAGATATACGCAGATCCGAGCCAAAGATTTACATCGTAGCCCACCCTTGGGATGAGGATGACGACAGAGCGAATCTTAATTACCCTCAGCAACGCCGTCTGTTGATTTGCTCGCAGAATTGACCCTTTCCATTTGACCCACCTTCCATTGCATCCCAAAGGCTGCCACACGGTCGTACGACCCTTCATATCCCAGCTCCCTCAAGTCCAGGAACATCTGTTTCAGGGTTCGTCTCTGCTTGCGCAATTTGACCGCCTCGGCGCTGAGCCAGGCTGAAAGTCGAGGCACGAATTCATCTAGGGCACTGGATGACCGCCTGGATGGGCAGGATGGCTCGATCGCTCCGGATCGGATATAGCGACGAACCGTGTTTCGAGAGATGTCCAACCGTGAAAAAAGCGTCCTAAGTGCGTCAAAATGCGTCAGATTTGACGTACGTCTGTTAGGCGGCCGTGCTAGACCGGACATGCCCCGGCGGGCGACGCAAATTTGAGTCAAAACCGACCTATTTAGCGGGCAGGCGCGGGGTGGGGGCAACCGCGCGCGCCGGGCTAAAAAAGACAAAATAATTGCATTTATTGCAATTTCTCCAGGCTTCCTCCTGCCATTCACGCGCAGCCTCTGAAGGCATAGGAACCATCAGGGCGGCGTTCCCGCGCGTTAGGAAAATTTCTGTTTCCGCCCGTCAGAGCGGGGGTAGCAGTGCGCCATGTGCAAGCTAGCGAGGAAATGATGAGCCGCTCGTTCATCACCATTGAAGACAAGCCTTACCATTATTGGCCAGAGGGCTAATGCAGCGTTAGGCAACTGATCTATGCCGCCTCTTGAGGGCACGCGATGGTTGGGAAGTGCTTGCGCGGATCATCAATTGTCATATGCGGGAATTTCTGTACGGGCATGTGTCGCGCGGTGGCAAGTCGAAGGAGGTAGAGTCTGCGTTGAAGCAAGCGCCGAGTGCGAGTTATCGCCAGGAATTTGAACCATTCAATTTCCCCGATCAGTCGGGAGGTAACCCGTAATGGTTGATCCTCTTTGTATTGGGCATCTGCCGCCGATCAGGCAGCTTGGCCTCGAGCGCATCGAACTAAACCTTGTGATCTGTTAGAACGTCGCCATCTGGCCGGGCCTGTACATATTTTTGTGTAAACGGAC
>NZ_BADI01000688.1:0-479 GCF_000333555.1 Herbaspirillum sp. B65
ATGCGGTGTGGCTCGGCACGCTCGGTGGCGCCGCGCTGCTGCTGGGCTCGTGGGCGGTGCTGCATGCAAGCATCGTGGCCCCGTTGCAGCGCGCCATCAAGTCCGTGCATGGCCTGGCCGGCGGCGACCTCGACCTGCATATCGATACCGATGCGCGCGGCGACATGGGCCTGCTGCTACAAGCGCTGCAGCAGCTCAACGTCAACCTGCGCGCCATCATCGGCGACGTACGCCGCAACGTTGAATCGATGACGATTTCCACAGGCGAGATTGCCAGCGGCAACATGGATCTCTCAAGCCGTACCGAATCGCAAGCCTCGGCACTGGAAGAGACGGCCTCCAGCGTCGAGCAGTTTGCCGCTACCGTGCGCCAGAATGCGGACTCGGCGGCCAATGCCGACCGCCAGGCGCAATCAGCCTCGTCCATCGCCCAGCGCGGCAGCCACTCGGTGCAGCGCATGGGCAAGACCATGGAAGAG
>NZ_BADI01000687.1:0-14834 GCF_000333555.1 Herbaspirillum sp. B65
AGTGGCCGAGCCCGTGGCGGCCGCGCCGCAGCAGCCCAAGCGCAGCGCGCCTGATTTCGGGGGTGTCACCAAGGTCAGCCGCGAGGTCGAGGCCGTTGGCAGCACCCTGGAACTGGCCGTGGTCTCGGCCTTGCAGTCGGCAGTGGCGCAGGTCAATGGCGTGAAGGTCGCCAGCCAGTTGCAAAGCCTGCGCCAGGGGCTGGATGTGAGCGTGGATGGCCAGAATGCAGGCGCGGTCCGCGCCGATGCTTTCGAGCAGAAGATGGTGGCCGGTTCCCAGGGCAGCGTGCTGGGTTACGAAATCCTGTCCCAGGAAGAGGTGGATAAGGTCGATGAAGAGGTGGTAGCGAAGGTTCGCGCCAGCGATGGCGGCTACAGCTACTCGGCATCGGCCTCTTCCGAAAGCAATGTGAAGCTTAAGGCAAGTGGCGAAGGCAGTGCCCGTGGCGGCGATGCCAGCGCCAGTGCCTCCGCTTCCTATTCCGGTTCGTCCGCTTCCAGCGAATCGGCCAATGTCGACGTCAAGCGGGGTGCCAGCTCCTATTCGTCCGACCTGAGTCACAAGAAGATGCGCAGCTACTGGAAGGTCAAGCTGCGCGCCGAGATCGCCCAGTACAAGGCGCCCGACGAAAAGGGGCAGCCCAAGATCGTGGTGGTCTTGCCCAAGACCCTGATGCAGACCTATCCGGTGGGTGATAGCCAGGTGCCGGCCGACGAAGTGGCGCGCGCCGTGCGTGGGCGCTTGTCGGACATCCTCACCCAGACCAAGCGCTTCATCGTGCTGGATCGCGAATTTGGTGCCGACCTGCAAGCCGAGATCGATCACATCAACAGTGGCAACGTGCGTGCCCAGGACAGTGCGCGCATCGGCCAGCAGCTGGCTACGGATCTGTTGCTGATCCCGACCATCGAGCGCTTCGAATATCCGAAGTCGGTGCGCAAGCTGCGCATGTCCGATCGAGAGCTGGTGTCGTACTCGGGGGGCGGGCGCATCACGCTGCGTCTGGTCAATGCGGCCACCGGCCAGGTCGTGATGTCGCAGAGTTTCGAGCACAAGCTGGCCAGCGCCGACCCCAGCACGATGCCACGCGTGATCGATGGCAAGAGCATGGCGTCGGGGCTGATGGATGCATTGTCCAGCCAGATCGGTGGCGCCATCGTGACCGAGATCTTCCCGGTGTCGGTGGTGTCGCTGGAGGGCGATCAGGTGGTGTTGAGTCAGGGTGGCGAAGCACTGCAAGTGGGCCAGCGCTGGAAGGCGGTCTATCTGGGTGAGGAGCTCAAGGATCCGCAAACCGGCAATTCGCTGGGCCGCAAGGAGACGCCGGTGGGCACGATCCGCATTGACCGCGTTGCCGCGCAGACCTCGTATGGCACCGTGGAAGAGGGCGGCAAGCTGGGAGACAAGCCCTTCGTGGCCGGCGCCATCGAACTGCGGGGGCAACTGCCCAAGGCGGCGCCGGTCGAGGCCAGTGCGGCGGCAGGTAAGGCTGCCTCCCCTCCGGCTGCGACTGCATCCGCACCGGCCAAGGCCAAGAGCACCAAGCCGGCAGCGGCTGCGCCAGCCACCGAGGCAGTCAAGGCCAGCGCACCGGCCAAGGACGACAAGTGGTAAGACGGTGAACCTGGTCCGGTGCGGCGTAGGTCGCACCGGGCCGGGCGTTTCAGGTCAAGGCCGGTTCTTTCTTCTGCGCCAGTCGTTGTCGCACGCTGTCACGTATCGGCACTTCGCAATAGCGGTACGACAAATGCGCCAGGATCACCGCCAATGCCATGGCCGCCAGGATGCTGGGCAAGCTCCCTTCGCCATTCTTGCTGCTCAGTTGCAGCAGCGGGATATGCCACAGATAGATGCCATAGGACAGTATCCCGGTGCGCACCATCAGTTTGGTCGACAGTACCTGCTGCAGCACCGCCCGGCGCTCGCAATCGATCGCCGCAATGAACAAGGCGCCACCAGCGCCGATCAGGGTGGGGCCCAATACGCTGCTCAACGGCGCAATCCAGAGCACGCTCACCGCCAGCGCCACCACGCCCGCTGCCATCGCACCGTTACCCGGACGCCAGCCTTGTCTGACCGCCACGGCGGCCGCACAGCCATAGAGCAGGGAATCGAGTCGTTCGATACTGCCGGCATAGAGCATCAGCCTGACCTGCTCGCCAAAGACCCCGAACAAGAAAGCGCGCCAGCACAGCACCATCACGGCAATGGCCAGCACCGCCTTGACGAAGCTGGCTGCCGGTATGCGTCGCATCAGGAGCAACATCAGCGGCGGCCAGATCAGGTAGAAGTGTTCTTCCACCGCCAGCGACCACGTATGCCCGAAGCCCGCCAGGTGGTGACCACTGAAGATGGCGGCATAGTTGGTCGTGTAGGTGACGGCGAAGATGGCATTGAAAGCGGCGCGCCGCTGCCCTTCCAGCACGAAGGCCAGCCCCGCGATCAGCGCCACCAGCAGCAAGGCCGGCGCCAGCCGGGCGAAGCGCCGGATGTAGAAAGGCAGCAGTGCCAGCCGACCTTCGCGCGCGAACTCATCCCAGAGCAGACCGGTGATCAGATAGCCGGACAAGGCAAAGAAGATGCCGACCCCGACCCCACCGAGGTTGTACTGCTTGAACAGATTCGTATGCTCCAGCAGCACCAGCAGAATGGCGACCGCTCTGACGCCATCAAGCCAGGGCCGATAGCCGGAGAAGCGCGCAGCACCCGCGGTGCTGCCGACTGTGACGGGAATACTCATGCAGCAACTCCTGTACTGGTTCCGATTGATACGCGGACATAGGGGCGGGAGAACCGGGGCCGGGATCCGTAGGGATCGATGTTTTGTTGCTGCGCAACAAGAATGCTGACTGATGCTGAGGGGTTTGCGCGCAGCTTGATGCCATGGCCCAGATTCTTAACAAAATTGAATCGAATGCCGCGCTATTCTATTGTGCTACTGAGGCTTACCACAAGCGGCTTCTTCCCGTTTCATGTCAGTAATCGCAGTCTTTATCGGCTTAATGTCCTCGATGGCGGACCTTGGGCGACTTGTGTCTGTGAATAGCGACGGTTTGGGGAATTTGCGCGGCTTGGCGCAAGGTGATGCAGAAGGGGGGGGCGGCATAGGGTGCGGGGCTGTCGAAATGAAGAATTCTTCTTCTACAGTAGTAAAGCGGCCTGCTTTTGAGGGGGATGGTGAATAATTGATTAGGCAATAAAAAAAGCCCAGCATCGCTGCTGGGCTTTCTTGTCCTTGGTCTACAAGGTAATTCTGGTCGGGGTGAGAGGATTCGAACCTCCGGCCTCTACGTCCCGAACGTAGCGCTCTACCAGGCTAAGCTACACCCCGTCGAGTGAGATCTAAGTCAGTGATTTCGATCTACTGCGAAAGCCGATAATTCTAACAGGGATTTTTTGAATTGGCTATCAGGAAGTGAAATAATTGCGTCCGCCGCGCGTCGCGCAGCAATTTCTGCCTGTTCGCGGGTATAGGCCAGGGCGCCTGAATGGGTGATGGCCGAGAGCACTTCGTCGAAATGCTGTTCATCACCATTTTCGATGCAGGTGCGCACCAGTTCGCGCTGCTGCGGGGTGCCGTGCTGCATCAGCCAGATCAGCGGCAGCGTGGGTTTGCCTTCGCGCAGGTCGTCGCCGACGTTCTTGCCGATCTCGGCACTGTTGCCGGAATAATCCAGCACGTCGTCGATCAACTGGAAGGCGGTGCCGATGGAGCGGCCATATTCACCGGCGGCTTCGATGCCGGCTTCGTCGGCGCCGGCGATCAAGGCGCCGATCTGGCTGGCGGCCTCGAACAGCTTGGCGGTCTTGGAGCGGATCACCTGCAGGTAGCCGGCTTCATCCACATCCGGGTTGTGCATATTGAGCAACTGCAGCACTTCGCCCTCGGCGATGACGTTGGTGGCATCGGCCACGATTTCCATCACGCGCGGCTGGCCGACGGCCACCATCATCTGGAAGGCGCGCGAATACAGGAAGTCGCCCACCAGCACCGAGGCGGCATTGCCGAACATGGCATTGGCAGTCTGCTTGCCGCGGCGCAACGAGGATTCGTCGACCACATCGTCATGCAGCAGGGTGGCGGTATGAATGAATTCGATCACGGCCGCCAGCGAGTGATGGTGCTCGCCCTTGTAGCCGAAGGCATTGGCGATGAGCACCACCAGCACCGGGCGCAGGCGCTTGCCGCCGGCACTGATGATGTATTCGGCGACCTGGTTGACCAGCGGCACCTCCGAGTACAGTTGCCGACGGATGACTGCGTTGACCGCCTCCATGTCGGCGACGATCGGTTGCATGATGGTTTGTTGCGAAGCGTTTTGTACGGCGGCAGACAAGACGGAACCTGTGGGAAATGGTTATTCCCCGGATTATACGATGACAAGCAGGGGGCACGCCAAAGAGCCTGTGGCTGGAACGGGCAGGTTTTTCATTGTCGGGATGAAAATCCGGCTTGCCATTCCGATAAGGGGCTTCTCATTGTCCTGCCGGAAACTGTGTTGTGCAGAGGCCCGGCAAAGTGTCAAGTCTTTTGACCGTGTTGCTAAGTGCATGTATAATTGGGGGTTTTCCTGTTTCGGCAGGGGAAAATCGTTCTTATTAATCATTCGTGAGGTTTCACATGTACGCGGTCATAAAAACCGGCGGCAAACAATACAAAGTTGCTGCTGGCGAAAAACTCAAAGTAGAACAGATACCGGCTGACATTGGCTCCGAAATCACTTTGGATCAAGTGCTCGCAGTGGGCGCAGGCGAAACCGTGAAGTTCGGTGCGCCGCTGGTCGCAGGTGCTACGGTGCTGGCTACTGTGGTAGCACAAGGTCGCCATGACAAGGTCCGCATCTTCAAGATGCGTCGTCGCAAGCACTACCAAAAGCGTCAAGGCCATCGTCAGAACTACACCGAACTGCAAATCGTCTCGATCAACGCCTAAGCGTTGAACCAAACGAACTGCTCATCCAAAGTCATCAAGGAGTTTTAAATGGCACACAAAAAAGGCGGCGGCACTACGCGCAACGGCCGTGACTCAGAATCGAAACGCCTGGGCGTCAAGGTTTATGGCGGCCAAGTGATCAATGCTGGCGGCATCATCGTCCGTCAACGCGGCACCCGCGTGCACGCTGGCGAAAACGTCGGCGTCGGCAAGGACCACACCCTGTTCGCCCTGAAGGACGGCAAGGTCAAGTTCGTTGTCAAGGGTCTGCAACAGCGTCAATACGCAACCGTCGTTCCGGCGTAAGCGTTCCTGTCATCCGGGTTCGCCCGGAAACCAGGCATAAAAAGGCTCTGCCGATGGTGGAGCCTTTTTGGTTTTTTGAAGAGCCGTCAACAAAGCGCCGAGCCTCTGCTTCCTATGCAATGCAGGGGTTGGTCCTCACCAGGTCCAGGATGGATCGACGTTTTGTTAGCGGCTCCCACGAGGCGTCCATATCATGAAATTCATCGACGAAGCACGCATTGAAGTCGTGGCGGGGGATGGCGGCAACGGTGTCGCCAGCTTCTGCCGCGAGAAATTCCGCCCCTTCGGCGGTCCCGACGGCGGCGACGGCGGCAAGGGCGGCACCATCTGGGCCGTGGCCGACCGTAACGTCAACACCCTGATCGACTATCGCTACGCCAAGCTGCACCGCGCCGGTCGCGGCGAGAACGGCCGTGGCTCGGATTGCTACGGCAAGGGCGCCGACGACGTCTACCTGCGGATGCCGGTGGGCACGCTGATCGTGGATATCAATACCGGCGAGCACATCGCCGACCTGACCTTCCACGGCCAGACCGTGATGCTGGCCAAGGGCGGCGAGGGCGGCTGGGGCAACATCCACTTCAAGACTTCCACCAACCGCGCTCCGCGTCAGAAGACCGAGGGCAAGGAAGGCGAGCGCCGCGAACTGCGCCTGGAACTGAAGGTGCTGGCCGATGTGGGCCTGTTGGGGATGCCCAATGCGGGCAAATCGACCTTCATCACGGCGGTGTCCAACGCCCGCCCGAAGATTGCCGACTATCCCTTCACCACGCTGCATCCCAACCTGGGCGTGGTGCGTGTGAGCCACGAGAAGAGCTTCGTGATCGCCGACATTCCTGGCCTGATCGAAGGTGCGGCCGATGGTGCCGGCCTGGGGGTGCAGTTCCTGCGCCACCTGCAGCGCACCGGTCTGCTGCTGCACATCGTCGATCTGGCTCCTTTCAATGACGAAGTCGATCCGGTCAAGGAAGCCAAGGCCATCGTCAAGGAATGAAGAAATACGACCAGTCGCTGTTCGACAAGCCGCGCTGGCTGGTGTTGAACAAAGCTGGACGTGGTGCCGAGGCCCGAGCGCGCCAAGCGGGTGAAGGATTTCGTCAAGCGCTTCGGTTGGAAGGGGCCGGTGTTCGAGATCTCGGCACTGAATCGCGATGGCTGTGAAGATCTCATCAACGAGATCTACAAGTATCTGGAAACCAAGCGCGCCGAAGAGCATCGCTCGGAAGAGACGCAGATGACCGAGGAAGCCCGCGCCATCTCCAGCATCGACCCGGACGATCCGCGCTTCAAGGTCCTGGACTGAGTGTGAGTTCACGCGTGCGACCTTGTCTCGGGCAGGGTGCGCGCGGGGGCGGTTCGGGCTATCATCTCTGCCTGTCGGATTTTCCGTCGCTCCCAGAAGAATCAGAACCCGGAACACTATGCAATCGGTCATTCAACGCGCCAAGCGGCTCATCATCAAGGTGGGCTCTTCCCTGGTCACCAACGATGGCAAGGGCCTGGACGCCAATGCCATCGCCCGCTGGGCTGAGCAGATCGCGCAACTGCGCGCGCTCGGCAAGGAAGTGGTGCTGGTCAGCTCCGGCGCGGTCGCCGAAGGGATGCAGCGCCTGGGCTTCGACAAGCGCCCCACCGGCATTCATCACCTCCAGGCCTGCGCCGCCGTGGGCCAGATGGGCTTGGCGCAGATCTACGAAACCAGTTTCCGCAAGCATGAGCTGCACACCGCCCAGGTCTTGCTGACCCACGCCGACCTGGCCGACCGCGAACGCTACCTCAATGCCCGCTCCACCCTGTTTGCCCTGCTGCAACTGGGCGTGGTGCCGGTCATCAACGAGAACGACACGGTGGTCACCGATGAAATCAAGTTCGGTGACAACGATACGCTTGGCGCCTTGGTAGCCAACCTGATCGAAGCCGATGCGCTCATCATCCTGACCGACCAGCCGGGCTTGTTTACCGCCGATCCGCGCAAGGATCCCCATGCCACTCTCATTGCCGAAGCACGCGCTGGCGACCCCTCGCTGGAGTTGATCGCGGGCGGCACCGGCACCGGCATCGGCCGTGGCGGCATGTTGACCAAGATCCTGGCGGCCAAGCGGGCCGCTACGTCCGGCGCCCATACGGTGATCGCCTGGGGCCGTGAAGACCAGGTCTTGACGCGCCTGGCGGCCGGCGAGACCATCGGTACCCAGCTCAATGCCGAGACCGCGCAACTGACTGCGCGCAAGCAGTGGATGGCCGATCATCTCAAGACCGCCGGTCGCGTGGTGCTGGATGCCGGGGCGGTGCAGAAACTGAGTCAGGAAGGCAAGTCGCTGCTGCCCATCGGCGTGGTGGAAGTGGCCGGCGAATTCGGCCGCGGGGACGTGATTACCTGCGTGGATGCGGCTGGACGCGCCATTGCGCGCGGCATGAGCAACTACAACAGTTCGGATGCGCGCCGCATCATTCGCCATCCTTCTTCCGAGATCCAGGCCATCCTGGGCTTCGTGGAAGAGCCGGAACTGGTGCATCGGGACAACCTGGTGTTGCTGTGAATCAAATCATCAAAACGATATAAAGAATATAAACGATATCGATGATTCAAATAAAAAACGCGGCCTGGCCGCGTTTTTTATTGCTTGCCCCGCTTGCCATCAGCGGCGCACCGGATCGATGCGGGTCTGGGTCTTGAGACGATTGATGATGCTCTTCACGTTTTCATTGTCGGCAATCATCTTGCCTTCGCAGAAATAATCCTTGAACAGGGCGCCATCGATGCGATTGACGCCGATATCGCGGATCGGTTGCCACTTGTCGCGGCGCGAGCGCGACCAGGTGCCATCGGGGTGGCCGAAGGCATAGGTCTTCTTTTCCCAGGTCTCGCAGCGCATTCCTTCGTACATCACGTTGACGGCGCCGCCTTCGGTCTTGGTCTCCACGGTGTAGCGCACTACCTTGTCGGTGCCGATGGAGACGGAGTTGAGGTCGATATAGGCCTTCATGGTGGCATTCGGGCTGAGGTAGAACTCGGCCAGGTTCTGCTGCTGCGGTGTGGGCGGCAGTTGCACGGCGATTTCCTGCCAGGGCTTGTCTTCATCGTCGAAGTCTTCATCGAAGCTTTGCGCCAGCGCACCGGCGCAAGCGGCCAGCAGTGCGCAGGCCAGAACGGCACGGCGCAGGATGCGCGGGGTGAACAGGGAAGTGGGTGCGGCGATCTGCGGGAAAGAGGGCATGGGCTGGTTCACTTGGATTCGGGCGTGGGCGCGCCGTTGCTGGGCTGGCATTGCGGTGCCTGGCCCGGTTTCTTGTGGGGAGCAAGGACGCGGCCGGCTTGCTCGGGGCGGCGGGCTGCGTGGCCGGGGCGGTTCAGGAAGCGCGACAATTCCTGCAAGGCTTGCTGATAGACCTCGCGCTTGAATTCGATCACCACGTCCAGCGGCACCCAGTAGTCGTGCCAGCGCCAGGCGTCGAACTCGGGATGCGAGGTGCCGCGCAGGTTGACGTCGCAATCGCGCCCGACCATGCGCAGCAGGAACCAGATCTGCTTCTGGCCGCGGTAATGGCCGCGCACTTCGCGCTTGATGAAATGATCGGGGACTTCGTAGCGCAGCCAATCACGGGTGCGGCCGATGATCTTCACGTGCTCGGCACGCAGGCCGATCTCTTCTTCCAGTTCCCGGAACATCGCCTGTTCGGGGGTCTCGCCGTGCTTGATGCCGCCTTGCGGGAATTGCCAGGAGTGCTCGCGCACGCGCTTGCCCCACCACACCTCGTTGTTGGCGTTGAGCAGGATGATGCCGACGTTCGGGCGGAAGCCTTCTCGATCCAGCATGGTGATCCTCAAACTTTCTGCGGCTGGAAGTCCCTTTCAGGCAGGCTCATGCGACTGCGGGCATACACGGAAAAACCGGTACGCCAGACGGGTCAGGAGCAATCACATCGATGCACGGATGTCATTGAAACTGGGAGCAAATCTGCAAAGAAAGGGCGCATCAGCCAGCTAATCCTTTAAAATTGGAATGATTATAACCCTCCTCTTTTTAAAAAGAACCGACCGTCATGCGCGCCTCACGTTTTTTTATTTCCACCCTGAAAGAAGCCCCTTCCGACGCTGAAATCGTGAGCCACAAGCTCATGATGCGCGCCGGCATGATCAAGCGTCTGGGCGCCGGCATCTATACCTACATGCCGATGGGGCTGCGCGTGATCCGCAAGGTCGAAGCCATCGTGCGCGAGGAAATGAACCGCGCCGGCGCCGTCGAGCTGTTGATGCCGGTGGTGCAGCCGGCCGAGCTGTGGCAGGAAACCGGGCGCTGGAACAAGATGGGCGCCGAGTTGATGCGCGTGAAGGATCGCCATGGCCGCGACTTCGCCATCCAGCCGACTTCGGAAGAAGTGGTCACCGACGTTGCCCGTTCCGAGCTGCGCAGCTATAAGCAATTGCCGGTCAACTTCTATCACATCCAGACCAAGTTCCGCGACGAACGCCGTCCGCGTTTCGGCTTGATGCGCGGTCGCGAATTCACGATGAAGGATGCCTACTCCTTCGACCGCGACGTCGATGGCTTGAAGAAGTCCTACCAGGCCATGTATGACGCCTATGTGCGCATCTTCACCCGCTTCGGCCTGGAATTCCGCGCCGTGGCCGCCGACAACGGCGCCATCGGCGGTTCCGGTTCGCACGAATTCCACGTCATTGCCGCCACTGGCGAAGACGCGCTGGTCTATTGCCCGACTTCGGATTACGCCGCCAACATGGAAGCGGCCGAAGCACTGCCCGCCGACAGCAGCCGTGGTGCCGCCACCCAGGCGCTGGAAAAGACCGCCACGCCGGCCAAATCCAAGTGCGAAGCCGTGGCCGAGCTGCTGGGCCTGCCGTTGACGCGCACGGTCAAGTCGATCGTGCTGGCGGTGGACAATGAAGATCCGGCCAAGAAGGAAATCTGGCTGCTGCTCTTGCGGGGCGACCACGAATTGAACGAAGTGAAGGCCAGCAAGATCCCGGGTCTGGCGACCTATCGCTTCGCCAGCGAAGCCGAGATCGTCGAATGGTTCGGCACGCCTCCCGGCTACCTGGGGCCGATCGGTACCAAGAAGCCGGTCAAGGTGGTGGCTGACCGCACGGTGGCCAATATGGCCGACTTCGTCTGCGGTGCCAATGAAGCCGATTTCCACTACACCGGCGCCAACTGGGGCCGTGACCTGCCTGAGCCGCAGGTGGCCGATATCCGCAACGTGGTCGAAGGCGATGCCTCGCCGGATGGCAAGGGTGTGCTGGCGATCCAGCGCGGCATCGAAGTGGGCCACGTGTTCCAGCTCGGCACCACGTATTCGGAAGCCATGAAGGCCACCTACCTGGACGAAGCCGGCAAGCCGCAGCCGCTGGTGATGGGCTGCTATGGCATTGGCGTGACCCGTATCCTGGGCGCGGCCATCGAGCAGAACTTCGATGACCGCGGCATCATCTGGCCGACCTCGATTGCGCCCTTCGAAGTGGTGCTCTGCCCGATGGGCTACGATCGCAGCGAAGCGGTCAAGACCGAGATCGACAAGCTCTATGCGCAACTGACCGAAGCCGGCGTGGACGTGGTGCTGGACGACCGTGGCGAGCGCCCGGGCGCGATGTTCGCCGATTGGGAACTGATCGGCGTGCCGCATCGCATCGTGGTGGGTGACCGTGGCCTCAAGGATGGCAATATCGAATACCAGGGCCGCCGTGATACCGAGGCCACCCAGGTAGCGCTGGCTGAGGCGCTGGCCTTCATCAAGGGCAAGCTGGCTGCCTGAGGATTGCAGAGACAGGCATGAAAAAGGCGGGCGCCGTGGCGTCCGCCTTTGTTTTTGGGCCGCGCCTTGGCAGGCGTGGCTCGGTGCTGGTCCGCTTATGTCTTACTTATTTGGCCGGGACGATGGTCACGGTCTCGCGGAAGATACCGCCTTCAGCCACGCTGCCGTCCACCCGGCCCTGGCCATTGACGCGCTTTTCGCAATCGATGCGGTCCGATTGCGGCAGGCCTTCGCAGCGACGCAGGGCGTTTTCCTTCAGTTGCGCCGGGCTCGGATCGGTCAGGGTGCCACGGGCGGCGGCTTGTTGGGCGGCACCGGCTTCACGCAGGCAGGTGGCGCGATCCTCAGTGGAGCTGCCGCTCTTGCAGGCGGCGATCTGTTGCTGGTATTCCGAATTGCCGTTCTTGCCGGCAGCGAACACGTGCGAGGCGGCACCCAGGGCGGCCAGTCCGATCACGAGGGCGCAGGCAGAGCGCAGCAGTTGGTGACGCACGGAGGCGGTTTGGTTTGGCATGGTCATTTCCTTTCTCTTGGTCATGAGCTTCCAAGCTCATCTGTGAATGGCACAGGGTAGACCTGTTTTCTGTTTTTCAGTTCTTTTATTCTGTTCTATGAGCAGCAATATGAACTGGGAAGCTTGTTACAAGGTATTGCGGGCCGCATTGCACCGCGCAAAACCGCCATGGTAGGCGGCTCCCGACCGGCCTGCCATCAGCGAACTGCTGCAAGAGGCGTCAGACAAGCGGAAAAGAGCGGCGCAGCGGCAACGCGCGCACGAGCTCCTGAAACATCCGGAAACAAAAACGCCCGCAAGGTATCTGCGGGCGTTTTTGTTTGCAAGTCGCTTGCAAACCGCGGGCGTCGATCAGCTCAGGTGAGCCGAGATCAGCTTGGTCATTTCGAACATCGTGACTTGCTTCTTGCCGCCGAAGATTGCCTTGAGCTTGTCATCGGCATCGATGTTGCGCTTGTTTTCGGCGTTCTGCAGCTTGTGCTTCTTGATGTATTCCCACACCTTCTTGGTCACCTCGGTGCGCGGCAGCGGCTTGGTGCCGACCACTTCGCCCAGGGCAGCCGATGGGGTCAGCGGCTTCATGAAGGCGGCGTTGGGAGTACGTTTTGCAGCGGGCTTGGCGGCGGGTTTTGCTGCGCCTTTCTTGGGTGCTGCCTTCGGAGCTGCCTTTGCTGCGGGCTTGGCGGCGGGTTTGGCTGCAGCCTTGGGGGCGGCGGCTTTGCTTGCCGGTTTGGCTGCCGCTTTAGCTGCTGGCTTTGCTGCCGGTTTGGCGGCGGCCTTGGCGGCGGGTTTTGCTGCTGGCTTCTTTACTGCGGCTGCTGCTTTTTTTGCTGTGGCCATCGGAAAGACTCCTCACAAGAATGAGATGAATGCGTCATTTACGCACCGCTAATAGTGGTGCTCTTTGCACGGCCACGCAAGTATTTTTTAGAGGATTTCCAGGCCAAAGCGCGCGGAAACAACGAGTCGCAGCGATCCGCCGTCAAGCCGCGCCGGTAAAGGGATCGCGGCGGATCGACCAGGCTCGGGAAAGGGCTGCTTGCAGGGCCGCGGAGAACTCATGCAGACGATGCAAGAAGGACATGCTTTTGCACCTCGAAGGAGGACGTCGAAAGACTGCGAAAGAGAGGAGGAAAACGAGGCGGGGAGGGGAGGTTTCAGGCAGCGGGGAACGCTGCCCGGGACTGGGGATGCAGCCGCAAAGTCAATTGCTGCAAGGCTTTGCGGCCGGTGATGGTCAGCGCATTCCACCCGGCAGCATCCCCTTCATGCTGCGCATCATCTTCATCATGCCGCCGCCCTTGAGCTTCTTCATCATCGATTGCATCTGCTCGAACTGCGACAACATGCGGTTGACTTCCTGCACCTGCACCCCGGCACCAGCGGCGATGCGGCGCTTGCGGGTGGCCTTGATCAGTTCCGGCTTGGCGCGCTCCTGCGGGGTCATGGAGTTGATGATGCCTTCCATGCGGCGCACCTGTTTCTCGGCCTGGTCCATGTTGGCGTTGCCGGCGGCGGCCTGCATCTGGGCCGGCAGTTTGTCCAGCAGGCTGGTGAGCCCACCCATTTTCTTCATCTGCGAGAGTTGCGCCTTGAAGTCATTGAGGTCGAACTTGCCGCCGCCCTTGATCTTGTGCGCCAGGTCCTGCGCGGCTTCCATGTCCACGCCCTTGCGCGCCTCTTCCACCAGGGCCAGGATGTCGCCCATGCCGAGGATACGGTTGGCCATGCGCGAGGGATCGAAGGCTTCCAGGCCATCGAGCTTTTCGGCGACGCCAGCGAACTTGATGGGCTTGCCGGTGATGTGGCGCACCGACAGCGCGGCACCGCCACGCGAGTCGCCGTCCAGCTTGGTGAGGACCACGCCGGTCAGCGGCAGGGCATCGTTGAAGGCCTTGGCGGTATTGATGGCGTCCTGGCCCAGCATGGCGTCGACCACGAACAGGGTTTCGATGGGCTTGATGGCGGCGTGCACGGCACGGATTTCATCCATCATGGCCTGGTCGATGCCCAGACGTCCGGCGGTGTCGACGATCAGCACTTCATGGTGGTGCTTCTTGGCGTAATCCAGCGCGGCCAGGGCAATGTCGACTGGCTTGTCGGTGGGCTGGCTGGGGAAGAAGTCAGCGCCGGCCTGGCCGGTCACGGTCTGCAACTGGCCGATGGCAGCCGGCCGGTAGACGTCGGCGGAGACGGTCAAGACCTTCTTTTTCTTGTTCTCGCGCAGGTACTTGGCCAGCTTGCCGACGGTGGTGGTTTTACCGGCGCCCTGCAGGCCCGCCATCAGGATGATGGCCGGCGGCTGGGTAGCAAAGTTCAGTTGCGAGGCTTCAGCACCGAGGTCGGCCCCCATCAGGCTGGCCAGTTCGCGCTGGACCACGCCGACCAGCGCCTGACCCGGGGTGAGCGAGCCGATGACCTCTTCGCCCATCGCTTTTTCCTTCACCTTGGCGATGAATTCGCGCACGGCGGGCAGGGCCACGTCGGCCTCCAGCAGGGCCAGGCGCACTTCGCGCAGCATCTCGGCGGTATTGGATTCGGTCAGTCGCGCCTCGCCGCGCATGGTTTTGACGACTTTGGCGAGGCGTTGGGTCAGGTTGTCTAGCATGGTGATATCTGCAAATAGGTGGATGGCCGCAGGTCGGGACGAACCGGGTAGGCGCGGCGGCGGGCAATCCTGCATTTTAACCGATCAGCCCTGCTGCGCCCCTGCCGGCGCGTGGGCTGCAGATGGGGACGCTACGTAAAATTAACAGCTTGTACAGCCTGCGCTCTTTGTGTATACATGGGCGCTGAATTTCCAAGCGCATAGAACAACCAAGGCCCTCGCCACGCAGCAGGGGCCAACGCCATCGAGACTGCCGGTCCTGCACTGCTGGTCCCGGCGCGCCGTATCAACAACGATACACACAAGAGGAGAGTGGAAATGCAAAAACCAACACAATGGATCGCCCTGGCCCTGCTGGCCAGCGCCGGTTTCTCGGCGGCCAGCCATGCGGCCGACGACGTGATCCGCCTGGGCAACCTGAAGTTCGCCCATTATGGTGCGGTGTCCTATATCAAGGAGATCGCCCCCAAATGCGGCATCAAGGTCGATGAAAAAGTCTTCGCCAAGGGCCCGGACGTGATGCAGGGCATCCTGGCCGGCGAGCTGGATGTGGGTACGACCGCCTCCGAAGCGGCCATTTCGGGCCGCGCCAACGGTGCGCCGATCTATGTGGTGGCCGGCTTTGCCAAGGGCGGCGCGCGACTGGTGGCGGGCAAGGATTCCGGCATCAAGTCGGTCAAGGACTGAAGGCAAGAAGGGG
>NZ_BADI01000686.1:0-11587 GCF_000333555.1 Herbaspirillum sp. B65
GCAGCGTTCGGAACAGAAGGGGCGGAATTTGTTTTTCTCGCTCCATTCCACCTGGTGCCACAGGTCGGACAGTCTACGATCGTTGCCATACGTCTACTTTACTTCATTCATTCAAATTACAGGTCAAAAGCCGCACAGCGCCAGTTCGAAGGGCACTTCACCCTCGAAGGAGCGCGGCTTCTCGTCGCCATCCTGCTGGGTGAAACGCACCCATAGCATGTACTTGTTGGCCGAGATTTCGGGAATCGCACCCAGCTCGATATCCAACGACAAGCGCAACATCTGGTAGACCTTGCCTTGCAGCATCTGCTGGTAACTGCCGCCTTCTGCATTGATCTTTACGGCATGACCCGATTCGCGCAAGAGTCGCATGACGATGCCGATGGCATCGAACAGTGGCACCAGCGGCGCGAACCAGTTGGAAATGTCGTTGAAACGGCGTTCGAAGGGATGCTGTTGCCAGGCGTAGTAGGCCGGCAGGTCGAATTCGCAGGCGCCGCCGGGGATGATGGTGCGACCGCGGATGCTCATGAGCCATTCATTGTCGCGGATGTTCTGGCCGGTCTTGCCTTGTGCGGCGGCCAGGGCGCTGCTGGCCTGGTCCACCTCGGCCAGGATGGCATTGAGCATCTCGGGCTCGACATTGGGATTGGACTGGTAAGCCAGCAGGATCTGCTTTTGCCGTTCCAGCTCTTGCAGCAGGTCGGACTTGAGGTCGGCGCGTCCGGCGACCTCCAGCATTTCGAAAATGGTGGCAAGGGCGATGTGATGCTGATGCGGGCTTTCCTGATGCAGGAAGAAGACGAACTTTTCGTAGAGGTCTTCCAGTCGCAACAGCGTGCGAATACGCTCATTGAAAGGGTATTCGTAGACGATCAAAGCATGATCCCTTTATTGGTTGAACCGGACTGGTTAAGGCCGCTGACAGGCCAGGCTTGTGCAAAAACCTCGTCAACATTGCAATGTTTGTGATTCTGACCCATGCAGCAGAAAAATACAAATGCAGGCGGCATCAAATGAAGCTGGGCTAGCGCCTCGGATTTGGCCGCCTGCCCGACTGTACTGCTGGCGCTGCAATGGGCTTCTCGTCGCGCTTCGGGGGGCTCAGGAGCTTGCGGTCAAGGCCAGGTAATGCGCGTGCAGTCGAGCTACCTGGGCCGGCAGCGCGGCGTTGTCGCCACCGTTGTCGATGACGTCATGCGCCACGGCCAGCCGTGCCTGGCGGCTGGCCTGGGCGGCCATGATGGCTTCCACTTCGGCGCGTTGCAGGCCATTGCGCTGCATGACCCGCGCAATTTGTACTTCTTCCGGGCAATCCACCACCAGGATGCGGCTGGCGCGCCCAACCCAGGTGCCGGACTCCACCAGCAGCGGTACCACGAAGATGACGTAGCTGCCGGTGGCGGCTTCGGCCTGGCGCAGCGTCTCGCTACGGATGAGCGGATGCAGGATGGCTTCCAGCGCATGGCGCGCGGCCGGATTGCCGAAGACATGCTGGCGCATCCGCGTGCGGTCCATGGCGCCGTGGGCGTCGATGAAGTCGTCGCCGAAGTGTTCGCGCAGGGGGGCGATGGCCAGGCCATCAGGAGCGGTCAGGGCGTGGGCGATGGCATCGGTATCGACCAGCGAAGCGCCGAGTTCGGCGAACAGATTGGCCACCGTGGTCTTGCCGCTGCCAATGCCGCCGGTCAGGCCGACGGTGAAGCGTTCAGTCAGAGAAGTCATGGGATCGAGTCGATCAGAAAGCGTAGAGAATCAGGTTCAGCCAGTCGTGGCCCAGCACCAGCGCCAGCATTCCGGCCAGGGCCAGGCAGGGGCCGAAGGGGATGGCCTGGCCGCGCTGGTGCCGTCCGCCCAGCATCAGCGCCAGGCCCAGCACCGCACCCAGCGCCGAGGCCAGCAACAGCATCAGGGGCAGCGCCTGCCAGCCCAGCCAGGCGCCCAGCGCGGCCATCAGCTTGAAGTCGCCATAGCCCAGGCCTTCCTTGCCGGTCGTCAGCTTGAAGCACCAGAAGATCAGCCACAGCACGCCATAGCCGGCCATCGCGCCCAGCACCGCATCCTGCAGCGGCACCAGGCGATGCGTGAGATTGACCAGCAAGCCCAGCCACAACAGCGGCAGGGTCAGGTCGTCGGGCAGCAGCATGGTCTGGGCATCGATGAAGGCCAGCGCGACCAGGAAGGCGGCGCCGGTCATGAGCGCCAGGCCGGTCAGCCCCAGGCCATAGCGCCAGGACAGCAGCGCGAAGAGCACGGCGCACAGCAGTTCCACCAGGGGATAGCGCAGGCTGATGGGCGCGCTGCAATAGGCGCACCGTCCGCGCAGCAGCAGCCAGCTCAAGACCGGCAGCTTGTGATGCAGCGCCAGCGGCGTGGCGCAATGCGGGCAGGCCGAATGCGGCAGCCAGAGGTTGTAGCGTTCGGTATGGGGCAGCGCCTCGCCGCGTTCGTGGGCCACGAAGTTGGCGCTTTCGCGCAGCATCATGGCCGGCAGGCGATGGATCACTACGTTGAGGAAGCTGCCCACCAGCAAGCCCAGCAGGGCAGCTACGCCAGACAGGACGGGGCTGCCGGAGACGGCATAGGCTTCCAGAAAAGGCATCGTCGGTTCAATCGTCTTGATCGTGAATAAAAAGGAAGAAGGCGCCAGCTCGGCTCACACCAGCGCACCCATGCGAAACACCGGCAGGTACATCGCCACTACCAGGCCGCCGATGACCACGCCCAGCACCGCCATGATAACGGGTTCCATCAGGCTGGTGAGGGCGGCCACGGCATCGTCGACCTCGCGTTCATTGAGTTCGGCGATCTTGCCCAGCATGGCGTCGAGGGCGCCGGCTTCCTCGCCCACGGCCGTCATCTGGATGGCCAGGTCGGGAAAGACGCCGCTGGCTTGCATGGCGGTATGCAGGGAAGCGCCATTGCGTACCGCATCACGCACTGCCAGCGAGGCCTCGGCATAGACCACGTTGCCGGCGGCACCCGCGACCGTCTCCAGCGCTTCCACCAGGGCGATGCCGGCCCCGAAGAGCGCGCCGAAGGTACGGCTCCAGCGCGCCAGCGCCGCTTGGCGCAGCAGCGGGCCGAACAGCGGCAGGGACAGGCTCAGGCGCTGCGCTGCCCGTCGCATGGGCGGGTAGCGCAGCCAGGCCTGTCGCGCCAGCACGGCCAGCGCGATCCCTGACAGCAACAGCAGATGCCCGTACTGGCCCAGCAGGCGCGCAGTGCTCATGACCATGCGCGTGGCCAGCGGCAGCTCGGCACCGAATTGCTGGAACATCTGCTCGAAGGCCGGTACCACCCACAGCATGATGACCACCGTCACCACGATGGCCACCAGTACCACCGCGCAGGGGTAGGCCAGCGCCGCGCGCACCTTGCCCTTCAAGGCCAATGATTTCTCGCGATAGAGCGCGATGCGTTCCAGCATGGTATCGAGCAGGCCGCCTTGCTCGGCGGCCCGCACCAGGTTGCAGAAGAGCGCATCGAAGTGCCGTGGATGCTGCGCCAGTGCCACGTGCAGGCTGTCGCCGCGCGAGACTGACTGGCGCACCGAGGTCAGCAGGCCGGCCATGGCGCCCTGGCCGGACCCGCGGATGGCGATGTCCAGCGCCTGCAGCAGCGGCAGGCCGGCTTGCAGCATGGTGGCCAACTGGCGCGTGAAGAGCGCGATTTGCTTGTCGCTGATGCGACCCTTGGCGAGCGGGCGCGGACCAGTATCGGTAGGGGCGTGCGGCTGCACATCGGCCCGCAAGCGCGCCACGCGCAAGCCCTGGCGCCGCAATTGCGCACGCGCCTGGGTTTCATCGGTGGCTTGCAGCAGACCGCGCTGCGGCCGGCCGTGGCGGTCCAGGCCTTCCCAGCGGAAGGAGCGAGTCGAGGGGTGGCGTTCAGGTGCAGGCAAGTATTTCTCCCACGCTGGTTTCACCGCGCAAGACCTTGAGCAGGCCGGCGCGGCGCAAGTCGATGATGCCCTCGGCCTGGGCCTGGCGCGCCAGTTCCAGGGTGCCGGCCTGGGCCAGGATGAGCGATTGCATGGCCGGGCTGACCGGCATGACCTGATAGATCCCGGTGCGCCCACGAAAACCGGTGTGGTTGCAGGCCGGGCAGCCCTGCGCGACGAAGGTGGTCGGCGTGCCCCCGGTCGGGCGGCGGCAATGACAGAGCTTGCGCACCAGCCGCTGGGCCACGATCAGGCTGACCGAAGCGGCGATGTTGTAGGCCGGCACGCCCATGTTGAGCAAGCGGGTCAGGGTGGCCGGGGCATCGTTGGTATGCAGGGTGGACAGCACCAAGTGCCCGGTCTGCGAGGCCTTGACGGCGATGTCGGCGGTTTCCAGGTCGCGGATCTCGCCCACCATCAGCACATCCGGGTCTTGCCGCAGGAAGGCGCGCAGGGCCAGCGCGAAGTCCAGCCCGGTGCGCTCATTGATGCTGACCTGGTTCACCCCGGGCAGGTTGATTTCCACCGGATCCTCGGCGGTGGCGATATTGACGCCCGGCTGGTTGAGTCGCTGCAGGCAGGCATACAGCGAGACGGTCTTGCCCGAGCCGGTCGGCCCGGTCATCAGTACCAGCCCGTGCGGCTTGGTGATGGCGTGCAGCAGGGCTTGCTGCTGGGCCGGTTCGTAACCGAGTTCGGCAATCGACAGCGTGGCCTGGGCGGTATCGAGGATGCGCAGCACGATCTTTTCGCCGAACTGCGTGGGCAGCGTGGAGACGCGGAAATCCACGCTGCGCTCGGCCAGCGCCAGGCGCATCTTGCCGTCCTGGGGCAGGCGTTTTTCGGCGATGTCCAGGCGCGCCAGGATCTTGAGCCGGGTGGCCAGCTTCTCGCGCAGACTCAAGGGCGGCTGCGCCAGTTCGTGCAGCACGCCATCCACGCGCAGGCGTACCCGGAATACCGATTCAAAGGGTTCGAAGTGAAGATCCGAGGCGCCCCGACCGACCGCATCGGCCAGCAGCTTGTGCAGCAGGCGCACCACCGGGACATCGTCGTCGGCGACCGCCGTATCGGGAGCTTGCATGGGAGACCTCGCGCGCAGGGCAACGTACAGGGAGCGCAAGTCTCCCATGCAGTGCGACGGCGGCAAAGCGGGTCAGCGGTTTGCGTGGGCCAATGTCGGTGGAGTTCGATGTGGCGCCAGCGTAGCGCCTTAGTCGGGTGTGGTGGGCGGCGGCAAGGCAATCAGCTTGACCATGCGGATGGCCTGGTTCTGCACCTGCACGATCTCGATCACGCAGCCATCGATCTTCACGGCCACGCTGGCTTCGGGGATGTCCTGCAGGGTTTCCAGCAGCAGGCCATTGATGGTCTTGGGACCGTCCAGCGGCAGCTTCAGGCCCAGGCGCTTGTTGATATCGCGCAGGGTGGTGCTGCCTTCGAGCAGGCAGGTACCCTCCTTGTCCCAGCTGAAGCCTTCGCCGGAAGAGCCGGGCGAGGAAGTGGTGAATTCGCCGATCATCTCTTCCATGATGTCTTCCAGCGTCACCAGGCCCTGCACCTCGCCGTATTCATCGACCACGATGCCCAGGCGTTCATGGTTTTCCTGAAAGTATTGCAACTGGGTGAAGATATCCGTTTCCACCGGCACGTAGTAGGGCGCCGAGAGCAGGGCGCGGATGTCGTCGTGGCTGATCTCTTCTTCCTGGCGGAACAGCGACACCGTCTTGCGCACGTGCAGGATGCCCACGATGTGGTTGATCTCACCCTCGAACACCGGCAGCTTGTTGTGATAGCAGGTGGCCAGCTGATGCAGGATGTCGTCCACCGGTGCGGCCAGGTTCAGGGCCTCGACCTGGGCGCGTGGGGTCATCACGTCTTCCACCGAGATCTTTTCCAGGTCGAACAGGTTCAGCAGAATGCTCTTGTGCTTTTGCGGGATGAAGCTGCCCCCTTCGAGCACGATGGAACGCAGTTCTTCGGGCGAGATGCGTTGCTCGGCGGCGCGCGCACCGGTCTTGATGTGCAGCAGCTTGAGGATGGCCGAGACGAAGAGATTGACGAACCAGATCAGCGGTTTGGACACCCGCATCAGCGGTTTGAGGATGAAGCCGGTAAATAGCGAGATGCGTTCCGGGTGGGTAGCCCCGATCACCTTGGGCACGATTTCGGCAAAGACGATCAGCAGCGCCGCCACGCAGGCGGTGGCCGCAGTGATGACACGCTGGTGGTTACCGAAGGCGGCAATGGCCAGCGCCGTCACCAGCGCCGTGGCCAGCGCATTGATGGCGGTATTGGCGATGAGCACTAGCGACAGCAGTCGTTCGGTGCGGTCCAGCAGCCACAGGATGGTGATGGCGGCACGATTGCCCTGTTTGGCCAGGTGCCGCAGGCGATGGCGGTTGGCGGCCATCAGCGCCGTCTCGGTCATGGAAAAGAAGGCCGAGAGCAGGACCAGGATGAAGAGTGCAAGAACTTGCACCCATATGGGTACGGTTTCCAAACGTTGCCGTCAGGTTGATTGCCCTCGCCAGGGAGGGAGTCGGCGGGCCTGCTGCCTTTCGATGAAAGGCAGGGCAGGGCGGCCAGCGAGCGCCAAAGTCTAGACGATGGGGGCGCATCCCGCAAGCCGGGCGGCGGCGTGGTGTTGCAGCCGCTACCGATGGCCCGGCACGCTTGCCTAGCGGTCACGCCGCGCATTGGCGGTAAGGGCAAAAGCGCGTATAATGCATGGATCGCTCAAGAAAAGAGCGGAAATCCTGATCCCCACGCGCCTTGTCGTACCCGAACCCTGCAATCCGCGTGATTCGCATCTTCATCCGCTTCCCCGAGTAAAGAACCTGCGCTACCGGCCTCACCGCAAGCGCGTTCACCTGTCCTCCGACCTTAACGCTCCCGGCCGCCGCGTTGCGCGGCCAGTCCGTCAAAGCCAGAGATTGCTAATCCCCCGAGCCCTTCCTCGCTGGAGGTCGCGCGCTCACGCACAAGAAAGAGAAAATGGCAAAAGAAGAACTGATCGAAATGCAAGGACAAGTCTCCGAAGTCCTCCCCGACTCCCGTTTCCGTGTGGCACTGGACAATGGTCACTCGCTGATCGCCTACACGGCTGGTCGCATGAAGAAGAATTTCATCAAGATCCTGGCGGGCGACAAGGTCACGCTGGAACTGTCTCCCTACGACCTCAACAAGGGTCGCATCATCTTCCGTCACCTGGAACAGCGCGGCCCCAGCGGCCCCCGTCCGGGCTTCCGCCGTCGCTAAGCCCGCGGCGCACGTGCGCTGCCTGGGGTGAGGGTCAGCCCTTTACCGGATCGGTTTGCGAAAGAAAAACAATATGCCTACTCCGGTCGAGCACCAGGAGCAGTACAAGGGTTTCCAGGTCTGGCTGTGCTGTACCGGCAGGCTGGACCAGTGGGAAGTCAGTGCCGTGCGCATCGTCGATAGTCTCACCCTGGGTGAGCCATTGTTTCCCAAGCGACCGCTTCCCGGCCGCTCCGACAGCGCCGCCCATGCCATCGACCGTGGCATGGCGTGGGCCAGGGCAGTGATCGATCAGCTTGATCCGACGCTGGATGGAGAGTGGTCGGTGTGAACCTTCTGCCCCTAGCGGCTACGTCCGCTATCGGCCGCCTTGATCAGGCATTGCGAGACCTTCACCAGATGTTGCTGGGCCGCCGCGGTGAGGTTGATCTGCTTGCGCCTGCCGTCCTCTGTCTCGGACAGGGCTATCCACCCCTTTGCCACCAGTGACTTCAGTCGCAGGTGCACGGTCACCGGCGAGCCCAGCGAGGCATCTCCGGTCACGTCGGTCACCGACAGGCTGTCCTCGGCGTGCAGCGCCATGGTGATGTGGTCGAAGATCTTCTTTTCCAGTGGCTCCAGCGTGGGCAGATCACGAATCGATTCGATGAGTTCCAGAAAGCGCACATAGATATCCATGTGCCGTTTTCGCTTGTCAGCACCCATCATGATTCCTCCGCAGATTGAGCGCGTATTCTACCGTCGCCCCAGTACTGCAGCATCCGTATCAAGGGGCTATCTCCCGAAAGCGCAATAGAATCCATGTGCGTTTTCGCTGTCAGCACCATCATGATCTTCCGCAGATTGAGCGCGTATCTACNGTCGCCCCAGTACTGCAGCATCNGTATCAGGGGCTATCTTCAGATNGATCATACCCACCGAATCCGAAGCGTCGGACTGNCCGTGCTGTNGTCGCCGCAAAGGAGTTTGACTCATCGATCCATCCGTTCGCGTGAAAAGTTTCCTGATCGAAGTCAAGTTTAGTTAATGTAAATATAGAATCTAAATATTTTTGCTAAATAAGATACCGGCGTGGAAAAACGTGGAGCCCTTTCCCGAAGAAGACGGATCTTCTTCGTTGCCTCATGTCATGTTTGCTGAAGATAAATAATCGATTACGTCAAAATCACGTAAGGCGATTGGCAAACCTGAAGCGCGATGGTAATGTACCGAAAAAATTTTTAGAGTCTGGGAAAACAGGGCTGCGGGGAGCGGCGCATTTCCTGGCGAGGCTTCAACCATCGTCTGTATCAAGATGGTGGTCGCGATCCATGTGGGGTGGAATGCGACATGAGCAGTGCATGAGCCGTGCCAGCGAGGTAACGCTATCCTTCTTCCATTCAATGATCCTGGACGATAACAAGTCGTTCCATCTTCATTCCAGATGAACGATTTCAACCACTGGGGGGTGGGTGATTTACTTCAGATATTTCCGGCAGCGGCTGGGGGCCTTGCTGCTGCTGTCCATCATGTCGTCCTTCGCTGGGGCGCAACAGCCACCGGACGTGGCCTTTGCCGGGTTTGCCTTCGCCGGTGGCGAGAGCACCATGAAGGCGCGTTTCCCCTATTCACAGCGCTATGAAGCGGCGCAGCAGAGCGCCGGCAAGACCGTCTATCAGTTGCTGATGCAGCAGTTGCAGGCGACGCCACCGACGCACTTGCGCATCACCACCCAGCTCGATGAGCTCAAGGGGCGCGACCAGGCCCTGGCCGTGGCGCTGGTGGTGGGCAATGAGACCGTCTCCGATGAGACCTTCGGCAACGTGCACAAGCTGATGGTGGTCATTCGTGCGCAGGTGATGTTCTTCGACTTCAAGTCGATGAACGTGGTGCGTTCGTATCCGGTCAGCTTTGCCTATGTCGATGTCCTGGATCATGCTGCCAGCGACAATGAAATCATGGCGCGCGTCAGGCTGGTCTACGAAGGGACCGGCGACAAGCCGGGCATCCTGGCGCGCTTCGTCAACAGTGTGGCCAAGGCGCAGATTCCGGCGCAGGTCACGCGTTACCTGCAGGTGGTCAATGTACGCGTGAGCCCCGAGGCGCAGGCGGTGATTCCCGCGTCGCTCCGCTCCGAGCCGGGGGCGGTCGAGACCTGGGCCGCCGACCTGGTGGGGGAAGCCATTTCCACCCGGGCCGGCGTACCTATCGTGCCGTATTCCAAGGGCTATGCCATCGGCAATGTGATGTCCTTGCGCGTCTCCGACGGGACGGTATGGCAGCTCAAGCTGCCCAAGCCCGACTACGAGATCAGCGTGGACCTGACCAACTTCAAGAAGATCAAGTTCAGCGAAGTGGCCGGTGGTGCCACCACCTACGTCTATGGCGCCTATGGTGCAATCCGCATCGTCGAGCCGCTGGGCAACAAGGTCTATCTCGATACCGCCCTGAAGAATGGCGAGACCCGCATCATCCCGGCCAGCCAGCAGTACGTGGACGACTTCCCGCATTTCTATGATGCCCTCAACGGCATGTTCGTCAAGCTGGCGCAGGTCATCGATGGCACTGGCGACGAAAAGTGGATCAAGAGTGCGGCCGCGGCCAGCGCCATTGAACAGCAGATTGTGCAAACCAAGGAGTTGATGAAGTCATGCAAGTAATCCGAACCCTCATTGCGCTGATGCTGGCGATGTTGCTGCTGCCGGCCAGCGCCCAGATCCAGCAGGCACGCGGCCAGTATTCGATCAATTACAAGGACGCGCTTGGCGTGTTCGACCGCAAGGAAGCGCCGGCACCCATCAAGCAGAAGGCTAGGCAGGAAGCGGCGCTCAAGGCTGTCGAGAGCTACTATGCCGAGGCTGGGCAATCGGAGTCGGCCAACTTCGATGCGATCCGCGCCAAGATCCTGGAAAACCAGGATCGCTACATCCTCGATACCACGGTGCTCTCCGAGACCGATGATCCGAAGGAATTGCGCTACACGGTCGCGGTGCGCGTCTCGCTGAACGTGGCCAACCTGCGCAATGCGGTGCAGGCATCCTCGGCCATCGGCAAGGCAGCGCAAGGCGAGAAGTCGGCTATGAGCTTCGTCTTCGTCTCGCGCCAGGTGGATTCGGCCAAGTCCTATGACGATCGCGTCTACAAGCGCCAGGACAACTCGGCGCAACTGGTCGGCTCGGCGGTGAGCAAGGATAGCTACAAGGAATCCACCAGCGAAGGTGAGTCAGTGCGCAAGTCGCGCGTGAGCACCAGCGGTTCGGCCACTCGCGAGACAGGGCAGAACGTGGACGTGTCGGTCAAGACCACCGTGACTTCCGAAACCGGTGGCAGCACCACCCGCAAGGCGACCGAGACTACCTGGCGCGTGCTGCCCAGCGCCAACCTGAATCAGGTGTTCGTCTCCAAGTTCTCCGAAGCCGGCTATGACGTCATCGAGGCTGCCATGGTGGAGTCGGCCGTCTTCAAGATCGCCAACATCGAAGCCGACTACAAGTCGGGTAATGATCTGCAGCCGCAGACCCTGCGCGCGATCGCGGCCGGCATGAAGGAAAACCAGATTCCCTATATCGCCCTGGGTACGCTCGACGTCGGCCTGCCGGACAAGGATCCGCAAACCGGCCTCATGCGCGTGGCCGTCACGGTCAATGCCAAGGTGTGGGATGTCACCAAGCCCATCCCGCGTACCCGCCTGGCCGTGGGGCCGGTGGCCTACGCCGGTGTCGGCCCTACCGAAGATGAAGCACGCGGCAATGCCCTCAAGGCCGCTGCCAGCAATGCCGCGCAAGAGCTCTCCAGCCGCATGACCACCATGGGTCTGCGCTGAGCTTACCGGTCTGGCGGGATGGCATCCGTGCGTTGATGGCGTGCGCATGGATGTCGTTCGCACCCTGATGGCGCTCTGCTGTCTGCGCATTTCCCCTCGTTGTAGTTCCCGTTTGTTCATCCATCCCTTACCTCATCAAGGAAGAAAAAACCATGAAAAAGATCCTCGCCCTGGCCGCTGTTTCCCTCGCCATGACCCTGCCGATGACCGCGTCGGCGCAGTTGGGTAATCTGTTGGGCGGTAGCAAGCCCGCCGCCGGCGGTGCCGATCTGTCGGGCCTGCAGACTCAACTGGTGCGCAACTACGCGGCTGCGGGCCAGGATGTGGGCACCGCCAACACCCACATCGGCGATGCCCTGGGCATCAAGCTGCAATCCATCGATGCCTCGGCCACCTCCGATTCGCTGTCGGCCAGCGAGCTCGAAGCCAAAGACAAGGCCATCAGCGCCAACGCCCAATCGGTCTCGGATGCGCTCAAGAAGGGCGCCACTCTGAAAGATGGCGAATCCNAGAAGAATTCGCCCAGGGCTTGCTGTCGCTGGCAACCGGTCTGAAGAAGTACATCGGCCTGCGCAACGATG
>NZ_BADI01000685.1:0-6323 GCF_000333555.1 Herbaspirillum sp. B65
TTCATCGGCGCTTTTATAGAATCCAAGCATGTCATTCCTGACCAAGATTTTCGGCAGCCGTAACCAGCGACTGCTCAAACAATATCAAAAAATCGTCCGCCAGATTAATGCGCTGGAGCCCTCGGTCGAGAAGCTGACCGACGCCGAACTGCAAGCCAAGACGCCCGAATTCAAGCAACGCATCGCCGGCGGCGAGACGCTCGACGCCATCCTGCCGGAAGCCTTTGCGGTCTGCCGCGAAGCCAGCCGCCGCGTGCTCAAGATGCGCCACTTCGACGTGCAGCTGATCGGCGGCATGGCCCTGCACTTCGGCAAGATCGCCGAAATGCGTACCGGCGAAGGCAAGACCCTGATGGCGACCCTGCCGGCCTACCTCAATGCCTTGGCCGGCAAGGGTGTGCACGTGGTCACCGTCAACGACTACCTGGCCCAGCGCGATGCCGAAGACATGGGCCGCCTCTACAGCTGGCTGGGCCTGACCACCGGCGTGAACCTGTCGCAGATGGAACACGACGTCAAGCAGGAAGCCTACGCCGCCGACATCACCTACGGCACCAACAACGAATTCGGTTTCGACTACCTGCGCGACAACATGGTCTTCGACGCCGACGACCGCGTGCAGCGCGCCCTGAACTTCGCCATCGTCGACGAAGTGGACTCGATCCTCATCGACGAAGCGCGTACCCCGCTGATCATCTCCGGTCAGGCCGAGAACCACACCGAGCTGTATCACAAGATGAACGCGGTGCCGCCGCTCCTGACCCTGCAGATCGGCGAAGAAACGCCGGACGGCAAGGGCAAGGTCGAAGTCCCCGGCGACTACACCAAGGACGAGAAGAGCCACCAGGTGCTGCTGACCGAAGCCGGTCACGACAAGGCCGAAGAGATCCTGACCCAGATGGGCTTGCTGCCCGAAGGCGCTTCGCTGTACGACGCCGCCAACATCACCCTGATCCACCACCTGTACGCCGCCCTGCGCGCGCATACGCTGTATCACCGCGACCAGCACTACGTGGTGCAGAACGGCGAAGTGGTGATCGTCGACGAATTCACCGGCCGCTTGATGACCGGCCGCCGCTGGTCCGATGGCCTGCACCAGGCGGTCGAAGCCAAGGAAGGCGTGAAGATCCAGAACGAGAACCAGACCCTGGCCTCGATCACCTTCCAGAACTACTTCCGCATGTATGCCAAGCTGTCCGGCATGACCGGTACGGCCGATACCGAAGCCTACGAATTCCAGGAAATCTATCACCTGGAAACCGTGGTGATCCCGCCCAACCGTCCCAATGCCCGCAAGGACCGCCAGGACCAGGTCTACAAGACCGCGCAAGAGAAGTACATGGCCATGGTCAAGGACATCCAGGATTGCTATGAGCGCGGCCAGCCCGTGCTGGTGGGCACCACCTCGATCGAGAATTCGGAACTGCTCTCGGGCATCCTGACCAAGGCCAAGCTGCCGCACAACGTCTTGAACGCCAAGCAGCACGCGCGCGAAGCGGAAATCGTGGCGCAGGCCGGCCGTCCCAAGATGATCACCATTGCCACCAACATGGCCGGTCGCGGTACCGACATCGTGCTGGGCGGCAACGTGGGCAAGCAAATCCAGCTGATCGAAGCCGATGAGTCGCTGTCGGACGCCGACAAGGCCGCCAAGTCGCAGCAACTGCGCGATGAATGGCAGTCCCTGCACGACCACGTGGTCAATGCCGGCGGCCTGCACATCATCGGCACCGAGCGCCACGAATCGCGTCGCGTGGACAACCAGTTGCGTGGCCGTTCCGGCCGCCAGGGCGATCCGGGTTCCTCGCGCTTCTACCTGTCGCTGGACGACGCGCTCTTGCGCATCTTCGCCGGCGACCGCGTGCGCGCCATCATGGACCGCCTGAAGATGCCCGAAGGCGAACCGATCGAAGCCGGCATCGTGACCCGCTCCATCGAATCGGCCCAGCGCAAGGTGGAAGCCCGCAACTTCGACATCCGCAAGCAATTGCTGGAATACGACGACGTCGCCAACGACCAGCGCAAGGTGATCTACCAGCAGCGTAACGAATTGCTGGAATCGGTCGACATGGCCGAGATGATCGCCTCCCTGCGCGATGGCGTCTTCACCGACCTGTTCCGCCAATACGTGCCGGCCGAGTCGATGGAAGAGCAGTGGGATATCCCCGGCCTGCAAGCCGCGCTCAAGAACGAATGGCAGCTGGATGTCTATCTGGAAGCCACGCTCAAGGCCGAGCCCGACATGGCCGACGACGAACTGCTGGAGCATCTCTTGAAGGCCGCCAAGGAGGCCTACGATGCCAAGGTTGCCGTGGTCGGCGTGGAAGCCTTTGCCGGCTTCGAGCGCAGCGTCATGCTGCAGGCCATCGACAACCACTGGCGCGAACACCTGGCAGCGCTCGATCACCTGCGCCAGGGCATCCACCTGCGCGGCTATGCGCAGAAGAATCCCAAGCAGGAATACAAGCGCGAAGCGTTTGAGCTGTTCGCCCAGATGCTGGACCTGATTCGGAACGAAGTGATCAAGGTGGTCATGACCGTGCGCATCCAGAGCCGCGAAGAAATCGAAGCGGCCGAGGAAAGCCTGTCCGGTGGCTCGCCCATCAACGTCAACTACCAGCACGCCGACTTTGACCCCGAAGCAGCTCCGGAAGAACTGCTGGCACCCACCGTGCAAGCGGCCTCCGAGGATGGTTCGGAATACCCCAAGGTGGGGCGCAACGATCCCTGCCCCTGCGGCAGCGGCAAGAAGTACAAGCAATGCCATGGCAAGCTGGCTTGATCGCTAGTTAGCCAAAAGTGAAGAGGCCGTCCACCTGTCAAGGTGTACGGCCTTTTTTCTGGGGGCATGGTGAAGGCTTCTGCATGGTTCACCCGGCTGGCCTTATCATGAGCGCTCCCCCTCGCCACCGCCTGCCGTCCAGGAGAACAAGAAGATGACATTCGCCAAGCTTTCCCGTCCCGCGCTCGTCGGCGCGCTTGCCAGCGCCTTGCTGCTGGCCGGTTGCGCCTCCTCGCCCTTGCCGCAATGGCGCGACAACGCCAATGCCGGCTATGCCCCGGTCACGCCGTCCATTCCGGTGACCGATACCGCCGTGCCGGCGGTAGCCATCAGCACCGCCCCGCCCACCCGCGCGGCATTGGTGGAGGCGGCCAAGGCCGAGTGGGATTTCTTCGGCAACCAGCAGATCGACATGCGCCATGAACCCTTCAGCGCGCCGCGCCTGGGGCTGCTGGAGGATGAGGGCGAGGCGGTGCAGCGCGTGGCCGAATACTGGCACGCAGTGGGCAAGAACCTGACCGGTGCCGATTGCGAACAGGCCTGGTCGGCCGCCTTCATTTCCTGGCTGATGGTCTCCACCAACGTGCCGCCACAGGACTTCGCGCCCAGTGAAACCCATTTCAACTACCTGAGCTTCCTCAAGGAGCGCCAGTCGCGCCCCTCGCCGCAGTTCGTGCTGCGTCCGGCCGAGACCGAATCGATCGCCCCCGGCGACCTGATCTGCGCCCCGCGCGGCAATAACAACATCACCTCCATCGATGAAATCCGCCCTGGCCTGGCCGGGCATTGTGACCTGGTGGTGGAAGTCCACGCCGATGATGGCTGGGCCGGGGTGATTGGCGGCAACGTCTTCAATTCGGTGTCCGAATCGCTGATTCCGGTCGACTCCGGCGGGCGGGCCCAGCCGATCGCCCAGCGGCCCTGGCTGGTGGTGGTCAAGAACCTGCTGCCCTAAATCCTGAAAGCGGCGCGCCCCGTCATCAGCCGGTGACGGAAAGTGTTTAAAATACGCGTTCCGATTTTTACGCTGAAAGCTCGCCATGGCCGTCAATTCCCCGATCCCCGTTTCCTCAGATCTCAAAGCCGTTGCCGGCGTCGAACTCGGCCATGCCGAAGCGGGCGTGCGCAAGGCCAATCGCAAGGACGTGCTGGTCATGAAGCTGGCCGAGACGGCCACCGTGGCGGGTGTGTTCACCAAGAACCGTTTCTGTGCCGCGCCGGTGCAGATCTGCCAGGCCAACCTGGCCCAGTTGAGCGCCGACAAGCCCATCCGCGCCCTGGTCATCAACACCGGCAACGCCAATGCCGGCACCGGTGAAGAGGGCCTGCAGCGCGCCAAGTCGGTGTGTGCCGCGCTGGCCGAGCAGATGGGCGTGGCGCCGCAACAGATCCTGCCGTTCTCCACCGGCGTGATCCTGGAGCCGCTGCCGGCTGATCGCATCATCGCCGGCCTGCCGCAAGCCATCGCTAACCTCAAGGCCGACAACTGGTTCAATGCGGCCGAGTCCATCATGACCACCGACACCCAGCCCAAGGCGGCTTCGCGTACCCTGACCATCGCTGGCAAGCAGGTCGTCATGACCGGCATCAGCAAGGGGGCCGGCATGATCAAGCCCAACATGGCCACCATGCTGGGCTTCCTGGCCTTCGACGCCAAGCTGCCGCAGGCGCTCTTGAACCAGTTGGTCAAGGATGCCGCCGATCATTCCTTCAACTGCATCACCATCGATGGCGATACTTCGACCAACGATTCCTTTATTCTCATGGCCACCGGCGCCGGCGAACTGGAGATCACCAGCGCCGACAGCGAGGAATATCAGCAACTGGCCGCTGCCGTCACCGACCTGTCGCAACACCTGGCGCACCAGATCGTGCGCGATGGCGAAGGCGCCACCAAGTTCATCGAAGTGGCCGTGGAAGACGGCAAGAGCGTCGAGGAATGCCGCCAGATCGCTTACTCCATCGGCCACTCGCCGCTGGTCAAGACTGCCTTCTTCGCCTCCGACCCGAACCTGGGCCGCATCCTGGCCGCCATCGGCTATGCCGGCATCGATGACCTGGATGTCTCCAAGATCAACCTGTGGCTGGATGATGTGTGGGTCGCCAAGGACGGTGGCCGCAACCCGGATTACCGCGAAGAAGATGGCCAGCGCGTCATGAAGAAGGCCGAGATCGTGGTGCGCGTGAAGTTGGCGCGCGGCACCGCCAAGGCTTCCATCTGGACTTGCGACCTGTCGCACGACTACGTGTCGATCAACGCCGACTACCGTTCCTGATGGCCGCCTCATGACCCAGCTAGACCAATTCCTGCAGCGTGCCGAAGCCTTGCTGGCACGCGTCGAAGCCATCCTGCCCCAGGCCGCTACCCGTGAACCGGACTGGAACGCCGCCGTCGCCTTCCGCTGGCGCGGCGCCACCGCCCAGCGTCCCGGTTACCTGCAGGCGGTGGGCCATATCTCGCAGATCGCTTTGTCCGACCTGCACAATATCGGCCCGCAAAAGGAGCAGATCGACCAGAACACGCGCCAGTTTGTCGCCGGTCGCCCGGCCAACAACGTGCTCTTGACCGGCGCGCGCGGTACCGGCAAGTCCTCGCTCATCAAGGCTTGCCTGGACCAGTATGCTGACCAGGGCCTGCGCTTGATCGAGGTGGACAAGGATGACCTGCACGACCTGCAGGACATCGTCGAACTGGTGGCCACGCGCCCGGAGCGCTTCATCGTCTTCTGCGATGATCTCTCCTTCGAGGAAGGCGAGGGCGGCTACAAGGCTTTGAAGGTGGCGCTGGACGGCAGCATCGCTGCGCAGTCCGACAACGTGCTGATCTACGCCACCTCCAACCGCCGTCACCTGATGCCGGAGCGCCTCTCCGACAACAGCACCTACACTCACACCGAGGATGGCGACCTGCATCCCGGCGAGACGGTGGAAGAAAAGATTTCGCTCTCCGAGCGCTTCGGTCTGTGGGTGACTTTCTACCCGTTCAAGCAGGACGATTTCCTGGACATCGTCGCGCACTGGCTGCGCCACTTCGGCTGCACTGACGACCAGATCGCCGAAGCCCGCGCCGACGCCCTGCGCTGGGCGCTGCAACGCAGTTCCCGTTCGGGCCGCGTGGCCTGGCAGTTCGCGCGCGATTATGCCGGTCGGGCGCAATCCTGATGAGTAGCCCGAGCAAGCCCATCGACGTGGCCGTGGGGATCCTGATGCAGCCCAATGGCGACGTGCTGCTGGGGCAGCGCCCGGCAGGCAAGCCCTATGAAGGTTACTGGGAATTTCCGGGCGGCAAGGTGGAGCCGGGCGAAAGCATCTTTGCGGCCCTGCAGCGCGAGTTCAAGGAAGAGCTGGGCATCGAGGTCATCGATGGCGAACCCTGGTGCGGGGTGGAGCACGTCTATCCCCATGCCCATGTGCGGCTGCACTTCTACATCAGCCGTCAGTGGCGCGGCCAACCGCAGAGCCTGGAAAGCCAAGCCTTTGCCTGGCAGGGCAACCTGGGCGTGGAACCCTTGCTGCCGGGCCACATCCCGCTGATCCATGG
>NZ_BADI01000684.1:0-1249 GCF_000333555.1 Herbaspirillum sp. B65
CCTTCACCTATCTTCAATTCACCATCTCCCTGTGCCGCTTGCAGAGGGGGGGGTGGCAGGATTGTTCATATACGCTTGTTCGAGGCCTGAGCCGGGCGGAGATGACAGCATCTGACCGCGCCAGCCAGGGCCCATTAATCTGCATCAAGCCTGGCGCCGATGTCGCTGCGGCAACTGCCTTGATCAGGTAAAGTCTTCCGTTCGCGTAACAGGGCATCGAACCAATCCGGTTCGCGTCAATCATTTAAAGAGTTTTCGTCCGTTGCTGATGCTGACCATGGTGGCCGGCTCCTCCATGGGGATCACCTATTTCCTGCTCAACCGCGCCGGCAACCCCGATGCCTCGCCCATGCTGCACAAGCTGGCCGTGTCGATGAGCCAGGAAGAAGACGGCCGCAACGAGAAATACCTGAAGGAAAACTTGGCCATGATGGCCGTCAAGGTCGGCGAGATGCAAGCCCAGATGATGCGCCTGGATGCGCTGGGCGAGCGGGTGCAGGGCCTGGCTGGCATCCGCCCCGAGGAGTTCAACTTCAAGGAAGCGCCCGGTCGCGGCGGTGCCGAAGTCTCCAGCCAGGCCGGTCCGGCGCGTGATGTGAGCATGGATGAGCTGCGCCGCATGTTGGATAGCCTGGCGGTGGACGCCGGTCACCGCGCCGACTACCTCAACGCCGTGGAATCCACCCTGATGAGCGACAAGATCAAGTCGCGCCTGCTGCCGACCAATCAACCGGTCAACGTCGCCTACAATTCCTCCAGCTTCGGCTGGCGCCTGGACCCCTTCACCGGCCACAATGCCTTCCACGAAGGCTTGGACTTCCCGGCCCCGGTGGGCACGCGCATCGTCGCCGCCGCTGCCGGGGTGGTCATTGCCTCGGAATATCATTATCAGTTTGGTAACATGCTGGAAATCGACCACGGCAACAACATCATCACCCGCTACGCCCACGCCTCGCGGCTGTACGTGAAGGTGGGCGACATCGTCAAGCGCGGCCAGCACGTGGCCGATGTCGGTTCCACCGGCCGTTCAACCGGCGCCCACCTGCATTTCGAGGTGCGTATCCGCGGCATTGCCCAGGATCCGCGCAAGTTCCTGGCGCTCGGCGCCACGGGGGGCAACCAGCCCAAGCAGTTGCCGGTGTTCGTGGCCGGGCACTAAGCGCTAACCGCCGTCCGCCGGGCGTTTGCAGGCGGCAGGGGTGGCCGCCCAAGCGCATTTCCTGCGTGTTAGTGCATTTTGACAAGCCAG
>NZ_BADI01000683.1:0-1026 GCF_000333555.1 Herbaspirillum sp. B65
TGCAGGTGTAGTGAAACTGCTAAGGCGCTGAATATCTTCTATCGCGTTACGCCGACTTTGACGGGGAATGCCACGGCGTCAAATAAAGTCTACGATACGACCAATTTGGCATCCGTTCAGGTGACAGGTGCGAGTGGTTTGATTGATGGTGACGCAGCTACATCTATTTACGCTAAGGGTGTATTTAGTAGTGCGGCGGCCGGTACGAATGTGGCGATCTGTGTGAGTTGCACGACGCTCTATGTAGCTACCTCAAACAACACGGTTGCTGGTTACGCAATGAGTTTCTCTGGTTTGCAGGCGAATATTGCGAAGGCGACCGTGACGGTAGCGAACGTGACGGCATCGGACAAGGTGTACGACACGACGACGAACGCGACCATTAGCAATGTGGGAGCGGCGACCGTCCTGTTGGGTAATGCTAGTACGGCCAATGGCAGCCTCGCCAATGCGACGGCGTTTAGTAACTACACGGCCAATGGGACGTTTGCGAATGCGTCGGCTGGTAGTAATAAGCTTGTGAGCCTGAATGTGGCGTTGGCAGATACGACGAACTACACGTTGTCGGGAACGACGCAACAGAACATGACGGCCAACATTGCAAAGGCCAATGTGACGGTAGCGAACGTGACGGCGTCGGATAAGGTGTACGACACGACGACAAACGCAGCGATCAGTAACGTGGGTGCGGCGACCGTTCTATTGGGTAACGCTTCTGCAGCCAATGGCACGTTGGCGTCGGCGACGGACTACAGCAATTACACGGTCAATGGTTCGTATGCGAACGCGGCTGCAGGTAGCCAGACGGTGAGCGTGAACGTGGCGTTGGCAGACACGACGAACTACGCATTGAGCACGTCAAGCCAGAACAAGACGACGGCCACGATTGCGAAGGCCAATGTGACGGTAGCGAACGTGGCGGCATCGGATAAGGTGTACGACACGACGACGAACGCAGCCATTAGCAATGTGGGTGCGGCGACGGTGTTGTTGGGTAACGCCAGTGCGGCGAATGTACGTGGCTCG
>NZ_BADI01000682.1:0-7299 GCF_000333555.1 Herbaspirillum sp. B65
ATATTCGTTGGTCTTGGGATCGCGGTAGATCAGCGTATCCCAGATCAAATGCGCCAGGATCACGCCTTCACGCAGGTTGTTGTGGTACTGGCTGATGTTCTCGACTTCGCTGTCGGAGGCATAGACCAGGGTGTCGTTGGCCTTGTTGGCATGGGCAGCCAAGGCCGTCAAGGCCCCGCCCACCAACACTGCACAGCGCGACCAGCCCATGATGGATTTGCGTATTGCGTTCATTCCAGCCCCTTAGTTCGAAGAAGAGATGTTTGAAAAAAACCGCGACGTCGAAGGGCATACTAGGCTAGGATTAATCGATGCCGCAATTATAGAATTTCTATGTCTGCGTTGCTTTTTAAGGAAGGCATGGATGCTGCACCACAATGTAGCCACCCCGATGAAAGGCGCATCGCCACTGGGTCGCGGGCCTGGAAGCAGGTGCAGCATCGCAGTGCGTGACAGGCACGCCAGGGCTGCACCAAAGGCGTGAGGTGCGCACCAAATAAACCATGGAAAATTTGTACCGCACTGTTCATGCAGTGCTGGTCAGCATTGGTCATTCTTTACCCGAACACGCGGTTGCCAGCCGCCAACGAGACAGCACATGAAATCACATCACCTGCAAGAGACTGCCCTGCGTTACTTCCTGGAAGTGGTGCGCTGCGGCTCCATCAGCGAGGCCTCGCAACGCCTCAACGTGGCCAGTTCGGCCATCAGCCGCCAGATCAGCAGCCTGGAAGAAATCCTCGACACGGTCTTGTTCGAACGCCGTCCGCGCGGCATGGTGCTCTCGGCCGGAGGCGAGATGCTGGCGGCCCATGCGCGCAAGATGGCGCTGGAAGCCGACCGCGTGGTGGCCGACCTGCAGGCCTTGAAGGGCTTGCGCAGCGGGCGCGTGCGACTGGCGGCCTCGGAGGGCTTTGCCATCGATTTCCTGCCGCGCGTGATCAATACCTTCCAGAAACAATATCCGGGTTTCGTGTTCCAGCTCTTCGTGGGGATACCGACCATGGTGGCGCGCCAGGTACGCGAAGGCAATGCCGACATCGGCCTGACCTTCTCGCGCCTGCCCGAGCCGGAAATCAAGGTGGTGCATCGCCAGCCCGGACCGATTGCGCTGGTCATGCGCAACGACCATCCGCTGGCGC
The DNA here is from genome assembly GCF_000333555.1 of Herbaspirillum sp. B65. Taxonomy (NCBI): domain Bacteria; kingdom Pseudomonadati; phylum Pseudomonadota; class Betaproteobacteria; order Burkholderiales; family Oxalobacteraceae; genus Herbaspirillum; species Herbaspirillum sp. B65. Next base: position 1,143 of record NZ_BADI01000682.1, read on the forward strand.
GCTTTCGCCATCTCTCGCTGGCCCAGCTCAAACCCTATCCGATGGCCCTGCCCGACCCCACCACGACGCTGCGGCAATTGTTCGACATCGCCTGCAGTCGCCAGCAGGTGGTGATCGAACCGGTGATGACCAGCAACTATATCCAGTCGCTGCACAACTACGTGCTGGACAACGATGCGATTTCCATCACCGGTGACGTCACGGTGCGTTACCGCATCGAACGCGGCGAATTGAGCATGAGGCCGATCCGTGATTGCCCGGTCGATGGCCGTTTCGTGGAAGTGCAGACCCTGGCCGGACGCACCTTGCCGCGCAGCGTGGAAATCTTCCTTGATTATCTGGTGACGGAATTGAGCAAGGATCTGTGATCGCCACCCGGCCGCCATCATCGCGGCCGGGGACATGTCAGGCGCTCAGAAGCGCCAACCAGCCTTGAGCGCGGCGGACTGGTTGATGAAACCGCTGCGGCCTTCGGCATCCAAGCGCAACGTGATGTCAGCCGTCGCCATCAGCTTGTAGCGATAGCTCACGCCCGCCTTGAACAGCCACGGAGAGCGGGCCGTACCGGGTGCGGCGAAGGCTTGCCCCGGCGCCCCGGCGTAGGTGGCGACCAGGTCGTCGCGGTCGTTGATGGCATCGTAGCTGGCACCGAGGTAGGTGCTGATCTGCGAGGCTGTCGTCACGGCGTAGTTCAGACGCGCGGCCACGCCCAGCAACAGCGCCTGGCTGCGCTTGCCCTGGACCAACAGGCTGAGATCACCCGCCCCGCTCTCGGCGTAGGCAGGGCTTTGCAGGCGGGTGTAGTCGAGCTGCAAGGCAGGTGCCAGACTCAATGCTTCACTCAAGGACAGCGTGTGCGACACATTTGCGCCTACATGCGCGCTCCAGCTGTGGTAGCGGCTGCTGGCGATGCGGTTCAGACCACCGAACTGCAGATCGCGGGCCAGGCGGTTGCCGTTCCAGCCCAGGTCAGCCTGCCAGCCCAGCGCCAGCTCGCCCAACGCAACGCTGCCATATAGGGCCAGCATGTTGGATTCGATGCGGCTGCGACTGCCGGTGCCGGTGATGGCGGTGTTGCCGCTGGTGCTGGTGCCGGCATAGGCATAGGAGACGCCAACGCGTCCGCGCTCCAGTTCCATCTCGGCGCCGGCAGCCATGCCCCAGGTGCTGGCACTGAACCCGGACGCACCGCCCCGGTCGCCCTGGTTGGTACGCGATTCGAAGGGCATGATCCAGACTTGACGGTCCGCCCCTGCCTCGCCGTAGGCCAGGCCGCTGCCAGCGCCTGCGCCCTCGATGCCGGAGGAGCCGGTCTCGACGCGCGTGGCGATGACCCGATTGAGCGAGGCTTGGCTACCACGGATGGCACTGGCGCTATCGTTCCTGGGCAGGGTCTGGCTGGCCGCACGCATCAGGCTGGTGGCATCAGGCAACCGACCCAGCGCAGTGACGACCTGGGCCATGTCACCGCTGGATGGATGCTGGATCTGCCGGTCCAGCACTGGCGCCACCGGCGCAGCGGCAGTTGCGGAGGCGATTGCCAGAGAAGTTCGGAATGCCGGTGGTGGCGCTGCCAGCGTACTTGCTGCCGACGTGCTTGCTGCCGGCGTGGTGGCTACCGGAGTGCTTGCTGCGGGCTTGCTTGCCACCGGAGTACTTGCTACCGAGGTGTTTGCTGCCGGCGTACTTCCTGCCTGGGTGTTTGTTGCCTGGGTGTTTGTTGCCTGTGTGCTTGCTGCCTGTGTGCTTGCCGCGGGGGCGTTTGCAACTGGCGTGTTTGCTGCCGGAGTACTTGCCGCTGGCGTGCGTGCTGCCGGAGTGCTTACCGCCGGCGTACTTGCTGCCGGAGTGCTTGCTACTGCCGGCGTGCTTACCGCCGGGGTACTTACTGCCGGGGTACTTACTGCCGGAGTGCTTACTGCCGGAGTGCTTACCGCCGGCGTGCTTACTGCCGGAGTGCTTACCGCCGGCGTACTTACTGCCGGAGTGCTTACCGCCGGCGTACTTACTGCCGGAGTGCTTACTGCCGGAGTGCTTACTGCCGGAGTGCTTGCTGCCGGAGTGCTTGCTGCCGGCGTACTTGCTACCGGAGTGCTTACCGCCGGAGTACTTGCTGCCGGCGTACTTACCGCCGGAGTGCTTACCGCCGGAGTGCTTACCGCCAGAGTGCTTGCTACTGCCGGAGTACTTGCTGCCGGAGTGCTTACCGCCGGCGTACTTACTGCCGGCGTACTTACTGCCGGAGTACTTGCTGCCGGAGTGCTTACCGCCGGAGTGCTTGCTGCCGGCGTGCTTACCGCCGAAGTGCTTACTGCCGGGGTACTTACTGCCGGAGTACTTGCTGCCGGAGTACTTGCTGCCGGAGCGCTCGCTGCCGGAGTGTTTTCTACCGGAGTGCTTGCCGCCGGGGTGCTTGCTGCGGGGGTGTTTTCTACCGAGGCGCTCGCCGCCGACGTACTTGATGTCGGTGTGCTTGCGACTGGCGTGACGACGGCAGCTGGAGCCGCTGCCACAGTGGCAGGCGCCAGGGTATCCTTGACCACCTGCTGGATGCTGACCACATCGACGATGTTCAGGTCCACCGCGTTATTCGCAACGAGAGGCTGGAAGTCGAACAGCAGCGAATTGTCGGAGACGTTCAGGCTCGGCGCACTGAGGCTGCCGGCCGTGATGACGCCGCCCAGTGTCTGGCCGCGTGCCAGCGTCGCGGCCTTGGTCACGTCCACCGCCAGCCGGGCGCCCGAGGCGAAGCTGGCCGTACCAGTGACGGCCAGCTTGCCGTATTGGGTCGCACTGGCCACACCTACAGTCAGGATCTGGTCCGAGGTCTGGGCAAAGGATGGCACGCTGAGGGTACCGGCAGCGATGGTGGTGTTGCCGCTGTAGCGGACCGGACCGAGCACGCGCAGCGTGCCCTCGCCTTGCTTGACCAGACTACCCTTGCCGCTGCCGTCAGCGATGCCGGCGTTGAGCGTGAGCGTGAAGGCCTGGGTATCGATGCGCCCTTCGCCATGGAGGCTGACTGCATTGCCCAGCGCGAGCCCATCCGCAGCGGCACGCAGGGTGGTGCCATCGTTCATGCCCAAGGCACCGCTGCCCAGCGCCGTCGCCGAAGCCACCGCCAGCGTACCGCTCTCCAGACGGGTGCCCCCGGAATAGCTATTGTTGCCGGACAGCGTGAGAACGCCGGCGCCGCTTTTGACCAAGGTCCCCACGTAGTCGGCATCGGTCTTCTTCTGGACGGCGTCGAGGTAGGCGGTCTGCCCCTTGTAGTTGCCCAGGGCCAGGTTGGCGGCGACCATGTCGGTGTCGGTAGAGAGCACATAGGTCAGCAACTGCTCCTTGCTCAACAACGCTCCCGTGCCGGATTGCTTGAGAATGGCCGCGGCCAGAGGATTGGCAGCGACCGCCTTGTCGGCATTCTGGAAGGCGGTATTGTCTTCCTTCTTCTTGCTGGCCTGGTAGGTGGCATTGCGCTGGGCGCGCGTCTGCACCAGCGCCAGGGCGGCATCGTAGCCGCTGTTGACGCGGCTGGTGACCTGGGCGGTGGCACTGTCCACCGCCGCTTGCAGGGTGCTCACCGACAAGGCCTGCCAGGCTGCCAGTTGGGCCTTGTCCTCGCTCTTGCGCTGGACCAGGGCAGCCTCGGAAATGTCATTGCTCCAGGTGTCGCTAACACCGCTGCCGATGTTGGCGTTGAAGACGCCCAGCAGTTGCGCCGGTCCATTCAAGGCCTTCTTCAGGTCAGGCAGACCCCAGCCGAACATGGCGTTGGGCACATCCACTGCGCCACTGCCCAGGTGGGTGGAGGTAGTCAGCAGAATGGTGCGGATGGCCTGGTTGTCGAGGTTGGGGTAGCGCTCCATCAGTACACCCAGGGCGCCGGTGACATGGGGCGCGGCCATGGAGGTGCCGGAAGCGTTCACCAGAGCAGTGTCGGACGTGATGTTCAGGCTGGGGATGGCCGAGCCCGGCGCCGACAGGCACCAGTACTTGGCCAGGCCACACTGGTTGGAAAAGCTGGGCAGGACCGAGCTGGCATTGATGGCGGCCACCGCAATCCAGTTCTGTTCCAGCTCCGGCCTGAAATACGGCAGGGCCGAGCGGATGTTGACGTTGGCCTTGCCGGTATTGCCGGCCGCCCACACCATGAGGGTATTGGACGCTTGCGCCACGTCGGCTGCCGCATCCAGCCAGGTCTTCTTGCCGCCGCCCTGCAGGCGCTGGTAGGCCGCCGCCACCCCGCTGATGGAGCCGAAGTCATCGCGCGAATCAGGGCTGCCCCAGCTACTGTTGATGACGCGCACACCGGCGCTGGCGAGGTTGCCATAGGCCGCCTTGAAGTAGTTGTAGTCCATGTTCACGCCATAGACCGAACTGTCGGTGCCGTTGGTATTGGTGATGTAGTAGTCGCTGGCGAAGGCCACGCCCATGATGCCCGCGCCATTCTTGGCCGCGGCAATGGAGCCGGAAACATGGCTGCCGTGCTTGTCGTTGAGCGTGCTCAGTGCACCGGTGGTGCTGAAGGCGTCACCGCTTTTCCAGGGCTGGCTGCCATCCTGGTATTGCGACCCATCGTTGGCATAGGTGCCGATGACGGCCAGGGCCTTGACGTCGCGACTGACGAATTCGGCATGCGTCAGCAAGAGCCCCGAATCGACCGAACCCAGCTTGATGCCTAGGCCCGAGAACCCGGCCGCATAGGCATACTGGGCATTCATCGCGCCCAGGCCCCAGTCGGTCTTGAATTCGGTATTGGTGGCCCAGCTGGCCACGGCGGCGGCGACATCGGTGCTGCTGCTGCCGTCATAGTTGACGTAGCTCTGGGCGCTGGCCGGCAGGCCCAGGGTCAGTAATACAGCGCCGCAGAGGCGCTTCTTTTGCAAACCCGCTGGTGACGTCATCGTGGCTTGCCTTGACGGCTTCTTTTTATTCTTCATCTTCCCTTCCTAGGTCGATCATGTGGAATTGGCCAGGTGATCGGGAATGCCAGTCCGACCCCGTCCTTGTTGTCGTCTCCCTGATGCCGGCTGATACCGACCTTTTTGTAGGGGCGCATTGTCGGGGGCCGACGCCGTTCTGGACATTGTCTTTTGGTGCTGTCCAGACCAAGAAAAGCTGAAGCTTTTTGCGTCACGTCAGCACGTGAAGACAGGAATAAAAGCGCGGGAATACCACCTGGACGCAATCACGGGCGGCTGCCAACGCCGCCGTTGCATGGCGCCGGAGAAGGTGGGAGAAAAAGGGGGGGAAAGAGAGAGGGACTACTGGCCGGCAGCGAACCAGGTCGCTGCCGGCATGAGCAACAACAAGCCCGGGATCAGCTCTGCTGGTCTGACCAGCCCAGGCCCAGGGCCTTCTGGATGCCGACGAAACTGCGCGTCAGGTTGGCCTCGGCCTGCAACAGGTTCTGCTGGGCAGTGATCTGCTGGCGCGTGGTATCGAGCAATTCGATCAGGGTACCGGTACCGGCCTGGTAACGCTGGCGCGCCAGTTCCAGGGCGCGATCGGCAGAAGCCTTGGTGCGCGCCAAGGTGGCCACCGTGACGCGACCATAGCGGAAGCGCGACAAGGAATCCTCGGCGTCGCGCAAGGCTTCCAGCACAGCTTGGCGGTACTTCATCTCGGCTTCGTCGCGCACTCTCTCGGCTTGCGTGACGCGCGCCTTGGCGCGACCGAAGTCGAGGAAGTTCCAACTCAGCATCGGCGCACCGAGGGCGGCGAAGTCATCCAGTCGGGTCAGATCCGAGGGATGCGTGCCACCCAGGCCGATCACCCCAAACAGTTTCAGGCTGGGATAGCGCGCCGCCTCGGCCTGGCCGATCTTGGCGGTGTCGGCGGCCAGCGTGCGTTCGGCTGCGCGCACGTCCGGTCGACGTCGCAGCAAGGACAACGGATCGCCTACTGCGACCTGCTGCGGTGGCAACGGTACAGGTGCTGTGGCCGTGAGTTCACTGTCGAGCGTGCCCGGTTCCTGGCCCAGCAGCGTGGCTAGCTGGTTCAAGTAGGCCTCGCGATCGGCTTGCANGGGGATCAGGTCGGCGCGGCTGGCGTCGAGCTGGTTCTGGATACGGATCTGCTCCAGCGAAGAGGCCCGTGCGCGCGCCACGCGCTGGCTGGTGAGCTTGAGCATCTGCTCCTGTGCCTGCACCGCCTG
>NZ_BADI01000681.1:0-5006 GCF_000333555.1 Herbaspirillum sp. B65
GGCGGCGACGGCTTCTCCCTGGACCTGCGTGAACTGGCACGACTGATGCCGGGCGCAGAACGAAAACGCGCCATCCTCGCCCCTTGGGGTAGGGACGCCGGTCTGCGTGAGAAAATAGCGCAATTGCGGCAAGCGGGAGAGAATAAAGGGTTCAGGCCATGGAAAAAGCAAAGATACCGGTCATCACCATCGATGGCCCGACCGCCTCCGGCAAGGGCACCGTGGCGCAGAAGGTGGCCCGCGAACTGGGTTTCCATTATCTGGATTCGGGCGCGCTGTACCGCTTGACGGCACTGTCCGTGTTGCGGCGCGGCATCGCGCTCAATGATGAGCACGCCCTGGCCAAGGCGGCCGAGCACCTGCACTGCCACTTCGATGGTGCCCATATCTTCCTGGCCAATGAAGACGTGACCCAGGCCATCCGCGCCGAAGAGGTCGGCAATACCGCCTCCAAGATCGCCGCCCTGATCACCGTGCGTCAGGCCCTTTATGGCTTGCAGTTGTCATTCAGGAAACCTCCCGGGCTGGTGGCCGATGGTCGCGATATGGGTACGGTCATCTTCCCCACGGCCCGTTTGAAGGTGTTTTTGACCGCCAGTGTGGAAGCACGCGCCACAAGGCGCTATAAGCAATTGATTGACAAGGGTTTTTCTGCTAATATCGAAGACCTCTCCAGAGATTTGAAGGAGCGCGACGAACGCGACATGAATCGCTCGTCGGCCCCCTTGAAGGCTGCGGAGGGTGCATATCACCTGGATACATCCGACATGACCGCTGACGAAGCGGTGCAGCAGGTACTCAGCTGGTACGCTGCCCTGGGGCATTGAACACCGTTGCAATCTGCTTGAAACGGCCACTTCAGTACCCATCATGGGCAAGTCCTTGTTGTACCCGTAGTGCCATTGGTGCCCGGCAGATGCAAAGTCTGACGGGTGTTGATAAACCTAACCCAGTACCCATGTCGTCGGCGGCAACGAAGACGGCAGTGCAAGTCAGCCTGATTGCATCACACGGATACCGGCCAATCTTTCTTACTTTCTTTTATGTCTACCACTACCGTTATCGCTGCAGGTGTTGATACCTCCAGCGAATTTGCTGCTCTGTTCGAAGAATCGCTGTCGCGTCAGGACATGCGTTCGGGTGAAGTCATCTCGGCAGAAGTCGTGCGCCTGGATCACAACTTCGTGATCGTCAACGCCGGCCTGAAGTCCGAAGCCTTCATCCCTGTTGAAGAATTCAAGAACGACAACGGCGAAGTCGAAGTCAACGTCGGCGACTTCATCTCCGTTGCGATCGAATCCCTGGAAAACGGTTTCGGCGACACCATCCTGTCGCGCGACAAGGCCAAGCGTCTGGCATCGTGGCTCTCGCTGGAAAAGGCGATGGAGTCCGGCGAGATCGTCACCGGTACCGTCAATGGCAAGGTCAAGGGCGGCCTGACCGTTCTGACCAACGGCATCCGTGCCTTCCTGCCGGGTTCGCTGGTCGACACCCGTCCGGTCAAGGACACCACCCCGTTCGAAGGCAAGACCCTGGAATTCAAGGTCATCAAGCTGGACCGCAAGCGCAACAACGTGGTGCTGTCGCGCCGCGCCGTGATCGAAGCCTCGATGGGCGAAGAGCGCGCCAAGCTGATGGAAACCCTGAAGGAAGGCACCGTCGTCACCGGTATCGTCAAGAACATCACCGACTACGGTGCGTTCGTTGACCTGGGTGGCATCGACGGCCTGCTGCACATCACCGACCTGGCATGGCGTCGCGTGCGTCACCCGTCGGAAGTGCTGTCGGTTGGCCAAGAGATCACCGCCAGGGTCTGAAGTACGATCAAGAAAAGAACCGCGTCTCCCTGGGCGTGAAGCAACTGGGCGACGATCCGTGGACCGGCCTGTCGCGTCGCTACCGGCAAGGCACCCGCCTGTTCGGCAAGGTCACCAACCTGACCGACTACGGTGCATTCGTGGAAGTCGAACAAGGCATCGAAGGCCTGGTGCACGTCTCCGAAATGGACTGGACCAACAAGAACGTGGCCCCGAACAAGGTTGTCCAGCTGGGCGACGAAGTCGAAGTCATGGTTCTGGAAATCGACGAAGAGCGTCGTCGTATCTCCCTGGGCATGAAGCAGTGCAAGCCGAACCCGTGGGACGACTTCGCCATGAGCCACAAGAAGGGCGACAAGGTCAAGGGTTCGATCAAGTCGATCACCGACTTTGGCGTGTTCATCGGCCTGCCGGGCAACATCGACGGTCTGGTGCACCTGTCCGACCTGTCCTGGACCGAAGCTGGCGAAGAAGCCGTGCGCAAGTTCAAGAAGGGCGACGAGCTGGAAGCCGTTGTGCTGGCCATCGACGTGGAACGCGAGCGCGTCTCCCTGGGCGTGAAGCAACTGGAAGGCGACCCGTTCAACAACTTCGCCGCCCTGAACGACAAGGGTGCGATCGTGACCGGTACCGTCAAGTCGGTTGAGCCCAAGGGCGCCGTGATCCAGCTGACCGACGAAGTCGAAGGCTACCTGCGCGCTTCCGAAATCTCCCGCGACCGCGTGGAAGATGCCGGTACCCACCTGAAGGTGGGCGATTCGGTCGAAGCCCTGGTCATCAACATCGACCGCAAGGCTCGCAGCATCCAGCTGTCGATCAAGGCCAAGGACAACGCCGAGACCCAGGAAGCCATGCAGAAGATGTCGGCTGACTCCAACGCTGCTTCGGGCACCACCAGCCTGGGCGCGCTGCTGAAGGCCAAGCTCGACAACAAGAACTGATCTTCCGGTCACGATGACAAAGTCGGAGCTGATCGCCCGTCTGGCTGAGCGTTATCCGCAACTTGTTGCCAAGGATGCGGATTACGCGGTCAAAACCATCCTCGATGCCATGGTCGACGCCCTTGCGACCGGCCAGCGCATCGAGATCCGTGGTTTTGGCAGTTTTGCGCTCAACCGTCGTCCGCCGCGTATCGGCCGCAATCCCAAGTCCGGCGACAAGGTGATGGTCCCCGAAAAACGGGTGCCCCACTTCAAGCCTGGCAAGGAATTGCGCGAGCGCGTGGATGCGATGGTCGGCCAGCCAATCCGCGAGGATTGACCCGGCTAGGCCTGTGACCAGATAGTTCTTGCCGGGCGCAGATGAAGTTTTCTGCGCTCGCGAGCAGTAACATCGTTGAAAGCTGCACACTCGCACACTGCGAGGTGAACGGGTGTAAAGGCAGATCAACAAAATGAACGGCATCTTTGGATGCCGTTTTTTTTCACGTACAATCCCGATTTGCCCTGGAATGAACGGAAAAGCGCGCAAAATAGACGCGATTTTTCCGGCCAGCGCAATAATGCTGCGAACCGGTACCCAAGCTCGCTCGTGCTCAGTGCACAGCTTCGCCAGCGGGCAATACCACGACCCGCCAGAAAGGATTACGCCATGAAAATACTCTCCCGATTGATCGCGGCCATCCTGTTCGTGCTCTTCTTTTTCTTCGCGCTGCGCAATACCCAGGAAGTGACCCTGCATTTCTTCCTCGGCTATGAACGCACCGACCCGCTGGTGCTGGTACTGCTGGCCTTCTTCGTGATCGGCGCGGTGCTGGGCGTATTGGCCATGGCGCCGCTGGTGCTGCGTCACCGCCGGGAAGCTGCGCGCTACAAGAAGGCGCTGTCGCAAATCCAGAAGCAGCAGGAAGAAATCGCCCAGGTGCAGGCCCAGCCGCCGCAGCCTGACAGCGTGATCACCGCCCAGCACATCCTCTAATTACCCCTCTCTCTTTATGGAATTTGAATTTTGGTGGTTGCTTGGCATTCCGGTCTTCTTCGGCCTGGGATGGATCGCCGCGCGGGTGGATATCAATCAGTTGCTCTCGGAGTCGCGCACCCTGCCGCGCGGCTACTTCAAGGGCCTGAATTTCCTCCTGAACGAACAGCCCGACAAGGCCATCGATGCCTTCATCGAAATCGTCAAGCTGGACCCGGAAACGGTGGAACTGCATTTCGCCCTGGGTAACCTGTTCCGCCGCCGCGGCGAGACCGAACGCGCCATCCGCGTGCACCAGAATCTGCTGGCGCGTCCCGACCTGCCGGCCGAGCATCAAGGCCATGCGCTCTATGAACTGGGCCAGGATTACCTGAAGGCTGGCCTGTTGGACCGCGCTGAAGAAACCTTCAACAAGTTGATCGACACCCCCTACAGCGCCCAGGCCGGCCGTGCCCTGCTGGAAATCTACCAGCGCGAGAAGGAATGGGAACGCGCCATCTCCGCCGCCGAGATCCTGCAAGCCACCGGCGCCGGTGGCCGCCAGCGCGAGATCGCCCAGTTCTATTGCGAACTGGCCGCCGATGAACTGGTGCGCACCAATACCGACGCCGCCATGGCCTTGCTGGAGAAAGCCCTGGCCGCTGACCGCAAGAGCGTGCGCGCCACCATGTTGATGGGCGACGCTTTGCGCGCCAAGGGCGACATCGAGGGCGCGCTGGAAACCTGGCGCCGGGTCGAGCACCAGAGTGTGCCGCATACCGCCCTGGTGGCGCAGCGCCTGATGGATGGCTATATCACCGTGGGGCGTGGGCAGGAAGGGATCAACCTGTTGCGCGCCTACCTGGCCGAAGCCCCCTCGATCGACCTGCTGGAAGTGGTCTTCAAGGCCGTGCTGGAGGCCGATGGCATCGATGCCGCCAATGTGCTGGTGAGCGACGAATTGCGCCGTACTCCCACGCTGCTGGGCCTGGACAAGTTCCTGGAAGCGCGCATGATGAGTGCGCCTCAGACCGTGCGTCCCGAGCTGGCCGTGGTCAAGACCCTGGTGCATGGCTATACCCAGAAGCTGGCGCGCTACCAGTGCAGCCACTGCGGCTTCAAGGCGCGCCAGTTCTACTGGCAATGCCCTGGCTGCAGCCAGTGGGAGACCTACCCGCCGCGTCGTACCGAAGAATTGAATGTCATGAATTGAGGCCTGCAAAGGCCGTACTTGGAACCTGGATCTACCATGAAAATCACCATCATCGGCACCGGCTACGTTGGCCTGTACCG
>NZ_BADI01000680.1:0-6520 GCF_000333555.1 Herbaspirillum sp. B65
CGGCTCATTACGGTATCCAGTCCGACGGCCTCTACAAGCTCTCCGACGAACAGGCCCAGGAAATCCTGCAGATGCGTCTGCAACGCCTGACCGGTCTGGAGCAGGACAAGATCGTCAACGAATACAAGGACGTGATGGCGCAGATCGCCGACCTGCTGGATATCCTCTCCAAGCCGGCCCGCGTGACGGCCATCATCACCGACGAACTCAACGCCGCCAAGAACGACTTCGGCATCGGCGCCAAGGACGAGCGTCGCTCCACCATCGAGCACAACGCCACCGACCTGGCCACCGAAGACTTGATCACGCCGCAGGATATGGTGGTCACGCTCTCCCACACCGGCTACATGAAGTCGCAGCCAGTTTCTGAATACCGCGCGCAAAAGCGCGGCGGACGCGGCAAGCAAGCCATGGCGACCAAGGATGACGACTGGATCGACCAGCTCTTCATCGCCAACACGCACGACTACATCCTGTGCTTCTCCAACCGTGGCCGCCTGTACTGGCTGAAGGTCTGGGAAGTGCCGCAGGGTTCGCGCAATTCGCGCGGCAAGCCCATCGTCAACATGTTCCCGCTGCAGGATGGCGAGAAGATCACGGTGATCCTGCCGGTGTCGGGCGCCAACCGCAGCTTCCCGGATGACCGCTACGTCTTCATGGCCACCAGCCTGGGAACGGTCAAGAAGACGCCGCTGTCTGACTTTTCCAATCCGCGCAAGGCCGGCATCATCGCGGTCGACCTGGACGAAGGCGACTTCCTGATCGGCGCCGCGCTGACCGATGGACAGCATGACGTGATGCTGTTCTCGGATGGCGGCAAGGCCGTACGCTTCGATGAAAACGATGTGCGTCCGATGGGCCGTACCGCCCGTGGTGTGCGCGGCATGAACCTGGAAGAAACGCAGCAGGTCATCGCCCTGCTGGTGGCTGAAAACGAGCAGCAGTCGGTGCTCACCGCCACCGAAAACGGCTTCGGCAAGCGTACTCCGATCACCGAGTACACCCGTCATGGCCGTGGCACCAAGGGCATGATCGCGATCCAGACCAGCGAGCGCAACGGCAAGGTCGTGGCCGCCACGCTGGTGGACTCCAGCGATGAGATCATGCTGATCACCACCGGTGGCGTGCTGATCCGCACCCGCGTTTCCGAGATCCGCGAGATGGGTCGCGCCACCCAGGGCGTGACCCTGATCGCAGTGGAAGACGGCACCAAGCTGTCCGGCCTGCAGCGCGTGGTTGAGTCCGATGTGGAAGACGTGATCGAAAGCGAAGGTACCGAGGCCGCCGGCGGTGAGACACCTGCCGCTGGCGAGTGAAGCAAGTCCAGGGCGGTGGGCAACGCGCCTGCCGCCTTTTTTGATGGCGAACGCAGAAATGGTCTATAACTTTTCCGCCGGTCCGGCGGTATTGCCCAAGGAAGTGCTGCAACAGGCAGCCGACGAGATGCTGGACTGGCATGGCAGTGGCATGTCGGTCATGGAGATGAGCCATCGCGGCAAGGAATACATGTCCATCATCGAGGCGGCGCTGGCTGACGTGCGCGCGCTGATGCACATTCCTTCCAACTACAAGGTGCTGTTCCTGCAGGGCGGGGCCATCGCCGAGAATGCCATCATCCCGATGAACCTGGCTGCGCTGCGTTCGCCGGCCGGCAAGCATGAAGCGGGCGTGGCCGACTACATCAACACCGGTTCCTGGTCCACCAAGTCGATCAAGGAAGCGGGGCGTTACTGCACCGTGAACGTGGCAGCCTCCTCGGCCGACCGCAAGTTCGCCAGCATCCCGGCGCGCGCCGACTGGAAGCTCTCGCGCAATGCCGCCTACGTGCACATCTGCAGCAACGAGACCATCGATGGCGTCGAATACCAGTACACCCCCGAGGTCGCGGCCGACACCGATGGCGCACCGCTGGTGGCCGACATGTCCTCGCACATCCTCTCGCGCGAGGTGGATGTGTCCAAATACGGCGTCATCTATGGCGGCGCCCAGAAGAACATCGGCCCGGCCGGCGTGACCATCGTCATCGTGCGCGAAGACCTGTTGGGTCACGCACTGCCGTTCTGCCCCTCGGCCTTCGACTGGAAGACCGTGGCCGACCACGACTCCATGTACAACACCCCGCCGACCTATGCGATCTACATCGCCGGCCTGGTGTTCCAGTGGATCAAGCGCCAGGGTGGCGTGGCCGCGCTGGAAGCGCGCAACATCGCCAAGGCCGAGCTGCTCTACGGCTACCTGGACAGCACCGATTTCTACAGCAACCGGATCGCAGCGGATTGCCGTTCCCGCATGAACGTGCCGTTCTTCCTGCGCGACGAGTCGCTCAATGACACCTTCCTGGCCGGCGCCAAAGAGCGCGGCCTGCTGCAGCTGAAAGGCCACAAGTCGGTCGGCGGTATGCGAGCATCGATCTACAACGCGATGCCGATCGAGGGCGTACAAGCCCTGGTCGATTACCTGAAAGACTTCGAACGGCAGCACGGCTGAGGCTGTACCTCCCCGGGCGCGTTGCCCGTGCGGTGCTGGTCTTCTGCCACGCCCTGCCAACGCCACGCCAAACAGCGCCGCAGGCCGGTCTTTGCGCCGGACTGCGGCGTGCAGATACTGAAAGAGCAAGATGAGTGACGACAAGTTGCTGCCCCTGCGCCAGAAGATCGATGCCATCGATGCGCAGATCCTCGACCTGCTGAACCAGCGCGCCCGCGTCGCGCAGGAAGTGGGCCACGTCAAGGCCGAGACCAATGCCCCGGTGTTCCGCCCCGAGCGCGAAGCCCAGGTGCTGCGCCGTGCTGCCGACCGCAATCCCGGTCCCTTGCTGGGTACCGATATCCAGACCATCTTCCGCGAAGTGATGTCGGCCTGCCGTGCGCTGGAAAAGCGCGTGACGGTGGCCTACCTCGGCCCCGAAGGCACCTTCAGCGAACAGGCGGTGTACCAGCAGTTCGGCCATGCCATCTCGGGCTTGCCCTGCGTTTCGATTGATGAAGTGTTCCGCGATGCCGAAGCCGGTACCGCCGATTTCGGCGTGGTGCCCATCGAGAATTCGTCCGAAGGCGTGATCAATCGCACCCTGGACCTGCTGCTGCAGACCACCCTGACCATCAGCGGCGAAGTGGCCATTCCCGTGCATCACAGCCTGATGACCGCCAGCGGCAAGATGGAGGGCATCACCCGCATCTGTGCCCACTCGCAGGCCCTGGCTCAGTGCAATGCCTGGCTCAATATGAATTATCCTGCCATCGAACGCCAGGCGGTGGCCTCCAACGCCGAGGCAGCCCGCATGGCAGGTGAAGATAATAGTGTGGCAGCCATTGCCGGCGAGATCGCCGGCCAGAAGTACAGCCTGCAAACCGTCAATGCCCACATCCAGGACGACCCGCACAACCGCACCCGCTTTGCCGTGATCGGCCGTCTGCGCACGGCGCCTTCAGGCCGCGACCAGACTTCCATCGTGCTGTCGGTGCCCAACAAGGCCGGTGCGGTCTATAACCTGCTGGCGCCGCTGGCGCGCCATGGGGTGTCGATGACGCGCTTCGAATCGCGTCCGGCTCGCATGGGGGCGTGGGAATACTATTTCTACGTCGACCTGGAAGGTCACGAGCAGGATGAAAAGGTCGCCCTGGCGCTGGAAGAACTGCGCCAGAACGCTGCCTTCTTCAAGCTGCTGGGCTCCTATCCGCTGGGCCTGTAAGCGCCCGTGGTCCTGACATCCTTCAAGGCAGAGTCCAACGTGTTCAAGAAAGTCGTCATCTTCGGTGTGGGTCTGATCGGCGGCTCGTTCGCCCTGGCGCTGCGTCGCGCTGGTCAGGCCGCGCACATCGTCGGCGTGGGCCGTTCCGTGCAGAGCCTGGAACGGGCACGCGAGCTGGGCATCATCGATGCCTTCGCCACCGATGTGGCCGCGGCCGTGGCCGGCGCCGACCTGATCCTGGTGGCCGCGCCCGTGGCGCAGACCGAATCCATCCTCGCCTCGATCGCGCCGCACCTGGGCGAGCAAGCCATCGTCACCGATGCCGGCAGCACCAAGAGCGACGTGGTGGCCGCCGCCCGCAAGGCGCTGGGTGCACGCATTGCCCAATTCATTCCGGCCCATCCGATTGCCGGGCGCGAAAAGCACGGGCCGGAAGCGGCTCTGGCCGAACTGTATGAAGGCAAGAAGGTGGTCATCACCGCCTTGCCCGAGAACAGCGAGGCTGATGTGGAAACCGTGGCTGCGGCCTGGCGGGCCTGCGGTGCGGTCATCCATCGCCTCTCGGCGCAGCAGCATGATGCGGTGTTCGCCTCGGTGAGCCACCTGCCGCACGTGCTGGCCTTTGCGCTGGTGGACGATATCGCCGCCAAGCCCCATGCCGAGACACTGTTCCAGTATGCGGCCAGCGGTTTTCGTGACTTCACCCGGATTGCCGCGTCCTCGCCGGAGATGTGGCGCGACATCACCCTGGCCAACCGCGCTGCGCTGCTTACCGAAGTCGACGCTTACCTGGTGCAGTTGCAGGGCATCCGGGAGATGATTGCCGCTGGCGACGGCGCGGCCATCGAGCAGGTGTATGCCAATGCCCAGCACGCCCGACTGCAATGGGCGGCGGCCATCGAAGCGGCCGAGCGCAAGGCTTGCTGAACCCTTATTCCCGGCAATGATGTGAGGGCCGCCTGGGCGGCCGGATCGCTCCACCGAATCATCCACAGAAAAGCAACCAAGATGAAACAAGCTTCCTACCCCCGTCATATCGACCTGGCCCCGGTGCATCATGTGCAAGGCACGGTCAAGCTGCCCGGCTCCAAGAGCATCTCCAACCGCATCCTGCTGCTGGCGGCGCTCTCGGGCGGCACCACCCGCATCTTCGACCTGCTGGCTTCCGACGATACCCTGGTCATGCTGATGGCCCTGCAGACCCTGGGCGTGAAGTGGGAGCAGATCGAAGGCACTCAGGATTACATCGTGCATGGCGTCAACGGCGTGCTGCCGGTGCACCAGGCCGACCTTTTCATGGGCAATGCCGGTACTGCCATCCGTCCCTTGACGGCGGCCCTGGCCGTGCTGGGCGGCGACTACACGCTGCATGGCGTGCCGCGGATGCATGAGCGGCCCATCGGCGACCTGGTCGATGCCTTGAATGCAGTGGGGATGCGCATCGACTACACCGGCAATCCCGGCTACCCGCCGCTGCATATCCGCCGTGGTCAACTGACGTCTTCGCGCATGAAGGTGCGCGGCAATGTCTCCAGCCAGTTCCTGACGGCATTGCTGATGGCCGCGCCCCTGATGGCGCGCGAGGAGGCGATGCAGATCGAGGTGGTCGGTGAGCTCATTTCCAAGCCCTACATCGAGATCACCCTGAACCTGATGCGCCGCTTCGGTGTGGAGGTTGAGCGTGATGGCTGGCAACAGTTCACCATCAAGCCGGGCCAGCATTACCGTAGCCCCGGCAGCATCCACGTCGAGGGCGATGCTTCTTCGGCGTCCTATTTCCTGGCGGCCGGTGCCATCACCGGTGGCCCGCTGCGGGTCGAGGGCGTGGGGCGCGACAGCATCCAGGGCGACGTGCGTTTCGTGGAGGCGCTGGAAAAGATGGGCGCCACCATCACCATGGGCGAAAACTGGATCGAGGCCTCCTCCAATGGCCCCCTCAAAGCCATCGATGCCGACTTCACCACATCCCCGACGCCGCCATGACCATCGCCGTGGCCGCGCTCTATGCCGATGGTCCCAGCACCCTGCGCAATATCGCCAGCTGGCGCGTCAAGGAAACCGACCGCCTGGCGGCCATGGCCACCGAATTGCGCAAGCTCGGGGCGCAAGTGGAGGAGGGCGCCGACTACTTGACGGTGACGCCGCCGGCCGAAATCGGCACGGCAGCCATCGATACCTACGACGACCACCGCATGGCCATGTGCTTCTCGCTGGCGGCGCTCGATGGTGCATTGCGGCGTGGCAACCGTATCCGCATCAACGACCCCAAGTGCGTGGCCAAGACCTTCCCGGATTACTTCGACGTCTTCAAAAAGATTGCCGAACAAACCTTGATCTGATAAACCCTGTGTTTAACGGAATTACGCTAAATTATTCACAGATAAAGGGTTCAGGCCATGGAAAAAGCAAAGATACCGGTCATCACCATCGATGGCCCGACCGCCTCCGGCAAGGGCACCGTGGCGCAGAAGGTGGCCCGCGAACTGGGTTTCCATTATCTGGATTCGGGCGCGCTGTACCGCTTGACGGCACTGTCCGTGTTGCGGCGCGGCATCGCGCTCAATGATGAGCACGCCCTGGCCAAGGCGGCCGAGCACCTGCACTGCCACTTCGATGGTGCCCATATCTTCCTGGCCAATGAAGACGTGACCCAGGCCATCCGCGCCGAAGAGGTCGGCAATACCGCCTCCAAGATCGCCGCCCTGATCACCGTGCGTCAGGCCCTTTATGGCTTGCAGTTGTCATTCAGGAAAACTCCCGGGCTGNTGGCCGATGGTCGCGATATGGGTACGGTCATCTTCCCCACGGCCCGTTTGAAGTGTTTTTGAC
>NZ_BADI01000679.1:0-1164 GCF_000333555.1 Herbaspirillum sp. B65
GAAGCGATCCGGACAGTGTTCGCCTTAGTTGCCCATGTGCAGCTTGTCCTCTCGGGCTGGCAGCTTGTCACCTCTAATATATATAGCGAGTCGTCGCGCACGGTCTGCCGCTCTCACGCGCCGGGACTGCCTTGCCAGCCGTTGTCGTGATGCTGCCGCAGCCCAAAGCGAGCCGTTGCGGGGGCGATGAGGGCGTTTGACGGGCTTTTGACCCTCTTGGCGTGCTAGAATGCACTGTTCTGATCAGTCCAAGGGCCACGCCCGCCCGGCACGATTTTCTGGCCGGGAAACATCTTTCGACTCTCCAATGGATCAATTCGCTAAAGAAACCATCCCCATTTCCCTCGAAGAAGAGATGCGCAAGAGTTACCTCGATTACGCCATGAGCGTGATCGTGGGTCGGGCACTGCCGGATGTGCGCGATGGCTTGAAGCCGGTGCACCGCCGCGTGCTGTATGCGATGCACGAGATGAACAACGTCTGGAACCGCCCGTTCGTGAAGTGCGCGCGCGTGGTCGGCGAAGTCATGGGTAAGTACCACCCGCACGGCGACGCCTCCATCTATGACACCCTGGTGCGCATGGCCCAGGACTTCTCGTTGCGCTATACCCTGGTCGATGGCCAGGGCAACTTCGGTTCCATCGACGGCGACGGTGCGGCCGCGATGCGTTACACCGAGTGCCGCCTGGACAAGATTTCCAACGAATTGCTGGCCGATATCGAGAAGGAAACCGTCGATTTCGTGCCCAACTACGACGGCAAGGAAAAGGAACCCTCGGTCCTGCCCACGCGTATCCCCAACCTGCTGGTCAACGGCTCCTCCGGCATTGCCGTGGGCATGGCCACCAACATCCCGCCGCACAACATCACCGAAGTGATCAACGGCGCGCTGCACCTGCTGGCCAATGAACATTGCACCATCGATGAACTCATCGAGCTGGTGCCGGCGCCGGACTTCCCCACCGGCGGCATCATCTATGGCGTCTCGGGCGTGCGCGATGGTTACCGCACCGGTCGCGGCCGCGTGGTCATGCGCGCCAAGACCCACTTTGAGGAATATGGCCGCGAAGGTCGTATCGCCATCATCGTCGATGAGCTGCCCTACCAGGTCAACAAGAAGGCGCTGCTCGAACGCATCGCCGAACTGGTGCGCGACAAGAAGCT
>NZ_BADI01000678.1:0-6202 GCF_000333555.1 Herbaspirillum sp. B65
AGCCCCTTTACCACAACACGAACCCGTCGAGTTTGAGCAGTCAATACCCGACCCATAAGACAAAGACCGGACAGTGCGCAAACACTGTCCGGTCTTTGCCATGACACCTGGGTAGACTGCCCCGGCAAGGCTATACTGCGGCTTCATCCGCAAGGAGCCTTCGATGCCAGTACAGCCGCAATACAGTGCACTGCACATCCGCAGTGCGCAGCAAGATGACTACCCGCAATGGAAGATCCTGTGGGATGACTACAATGCCTTCTACGGCCGCAGCGGCGCCACCGCCCTGCCCCTGCAGATCACCCATGCGACCTGGTCGCGCATCCACGATGCCAGCGAGCCGGTCCATGCCCTGGTGGCCGAATCGGAGGGCAAGCTGCTGGGCCTGGCGCATTACCTCTAATCACCCACGATGTGTGGCTGGCGCGGGCACTGGGCGGGCAACTGGCGGTGATGCTGGAGGGGCGCATGGTGGAACAGGGGCCGGCGCAGGAACTGCTGGCTGCGCCCCGGCATGGCTATACCCGCCGCTTGCTGGCGGCCGATCCGGCGTGCTGGCCGGTGCCGCCGCACGCTGCGCTGCGCAGTGCGGGCGAGGTGATCGTCGAGGTGGAACAGGTGGCCAAGGCCTTCGGCCAGCAGCAACTGTTCAGCGGCATCAGCACGCGTATCCACGCGGGCGAAATCGTCGCCATCAGCGGCCCCAGCGGCGCTGGCAAGACCAGCTTGGGCAACATCGTGCTGGGATTGTTGCAGCCGGATGCCGGGCAGGTCAGGCGCGCTGCGGGATTGCCGCGCACTGCCTTCCAGAAGATCTACCAGGATCCGGCGGCGGCCTTTGCTCCCAGTGTGCGCCTGCGTCAGTCGCTCACTGATCTGGTCCGTTTGCATCAACTGGACTGGTACTGTCTGGAAAGCTTACTGGAACGTATGCGGGTCGCTCCCGCCCTGTTGGATCGCCTGCCGCGTCAAGTGTCCGGTGGCGAGCTGCAGCGCATCGCGCTGGCGCGCGTGCTGCTCATGCGTCCCGCCCTGATCTTTGCCGATGAGCCGACCTCGCGTCTGGACCCGCTGACCCAGCAGGAAGTCATCGCGCTGTTGGTGGAGCAGGCCAGGGCGATGGGCAGTGCGGTGCTGCTGGTGACACATGATGCGCAGATCGTGCAGTGCGTGGCGGATCGGCTGTTGCCTTGGGGGAGCTAGCCGTACGGCGCGGGAGGGGATTCGGAATCAGTCGGCTTCATCCAGGGGGGCATGTGCGCTCTGGGTACTGAGCAGCACGCAGGTCCATTTGCCCTGGGCCGAAGTCGCTCCATCAGGCAAGACCATGTAGGACATGCTCTGCAAGCCGCAATAATGTTCCAGGTATTGGCGGGCGTGGACCATGCGCGCGCGCAGTTGGGCGATGCTGTTTTCGCCGCCATGATGCACTGGCAGGAATTCGTAGATCACTTCGGGATGCAGGAATTCGGTCAGGTGTGCAATCACCTGTTCGGTATCGGGGGAGTCCGCCGTGAACTCATGGTGGGCCGCAGTATCTTCTTCGCGTAGCTGGTAGCGAATCAGGCAGCGCATGGCTCACCTCAGGCTGGGGTAATCGGAGATGACCGCCAGGCGCGGATAGTCGTGCTGGATGGCACGGTCGCGCCCTTGTTCCTTGGCCCGGTAGAGGGCGGCGTCGGCGATGTCGATCAGTTCGCGGGCATCCACCTGCGTCCCCTTGCCGCTGGCCAGGCTGGCCGCGCCCACACTGATGGTGACGTGACCCATCGGGCTGCCTTCGTGCGGGATATCCAGCTTGCGCACGGCCTGGACCAGGCGGCTGGAGATGGCCACGGCGCTGGCGGCATTGCAGTTGGGCAGGATCAGGGCGAACTCCTCGCCGCCATAGCGCGCCACGATGTCGCCCTGGCGCCGCGCTACGCTGCCCAGTGCGGCGGCCACCTGCTTGAGGCAGATATCGCCGGCAGCATGACCGTAGGTGTCGTTGTAGCGTTTGAAGTGGTCCACGTCCACCATGATCAGCGAAAGCGATTCTCCGGAGCGGTTCAGGCGCGATAGTTCGGCGGTCAGCGCCAGGTCGAAGTAGCGGCGGTTGAAGACATCGGTCAGGCCATCCTTCTGCGATTGTGCCTCCAGCGTGCGGTACAGGCGTTCCAGCTCGGTACGCGCGGTGATGGCTTCGAGCTCGGCGGTTTCACGCCTGGCCACCTGAGACACCAGGCGATTGCCACCGTAACTGATGATGATCAACAGCAGCAGCACCACGATGCCGCGGATCCAGAGGCGGCGCGTCCAGTCTTCCAGGATATCGTCCTTGGCCAGCGCCACTGCCACGAAGGTCGGATACAGCTTGCAACGCTGGAAGCTGGTCACGCGCACGATATCGTCGCGCGGCGAGTGCATTTCGAAGGAGCCATGCTCGGACTTGGCCAGGTATTGCGTCATCAGCGCCGACTTGGAAATGTCCAGTCCGATGGAATAGCTCAACAGTGGTTGGCGGAAGATCACCGTACCTTCGTTGAGCCCGAACAGGATGGCGCCGTTGCGCCCGATGGAAAACTGTTCGTAGTAGCGCTGGAAGTGCGACAGGTCGATATCGGCCACCACCACGCCGGCAAAACTGCCGTCATCATGGTTGACGCGCCGGCTCATGGTGGCCACCCACTGGCCGCTGACGCGGCTGCGCATGGGTTTGCCGATGTAGGCGTGGTCGGTGCGCACGCGCTGGTGATGCAGGAAATAGTCGTCCTGGATGTAGCGCTGTTCCAGGTTGGACTGGGAACTGCTGATGGCCAGCCCGGTTTCATCGTAGACCGTCAGCATGGCCAACTGCGGCAGGGCTGCCACCGAACTGACCATGAAGTCGTGCGTGCGCTGGCGACCCGGCGCGTCGGCGCCGTCGTAATGCAGGTGCTCCTGCACGCCCTGCAGGACCACGTCGATTTCCTTGAAGCTCTGATCGGCTTGCTGGACCAGGGCCAGCGCCATGTTGGAAGTGTCGCGGGCAGATTCGTCGATCACCACTTCATAGGCGCGCCAAGCCGACCATGCTTCCAGCAGCACGATGATGAGACAGACCACGACCACGAACAGCCTGGCTGTCCTGGATGCGCGCTGGAGCTTGTGTTCTGGCATGTCGCTTTCCCCCGAAACGGCTTTTCCCCGCTGCCATTGTTATGGCGCATCTTGAGCGCGTCCATCGGGGATTACCTGAACTTGTAGGAAGATTAACAGATTCTCTTGATTCGGGGACAAGCTTTACCTGTCGGAATCAGCGCAATGTCCGCCTGCGGCCAGACCGCAGGCGGATTGCCTTGCTCATGGGCATCTTTTTCAGTCGTAACGCTGGCTGAACAGGATATTCAAGCCATTGACGGTGCCAGCGCGCGCCACCACCGACCAGCGTCGCGAGATCTGCCAGGTGGCCTTGGCGATGCTGGCCGCACCTTGCAGGCTCTGTTCGTAGCCCAGCGTGATCTTTTGGGTGATGGCCTTGCCCAGGTTGACCACCTGGTCATCGGTCAGGCCCGAATCGCTGGAGCCGATGCTGAACTGGTCCAGGCCGATATCCTTGGTAATGCGCTTGCCGGCCATGTTGCCCACCAGCGCCAGTGCCTGGCTGCTGGCGGTACGCTGGCCGATGTTGGAACTGTCGCTGCCGTGGCCGAACATCATCCAGGAGAGTTTTTCATCGTCCGGCACATTGGGCTCCGAGACCAATTGCACGCGTGGCTGGTTGGCGTTGCCGGTGACCGAGACCCCGGCTTCCACGTCCTGGTTGCGGCGCATGGCCAGGATGTTGAGGTTGGGGTTGGACAGCGGGCCGGTGAAGTTGATGATGCCGCGCTCGATGTTGAGCTTGGTACCAAAAGCTTCATAACTTCCCTCGGCGACGTTGATGGTGCCGGTGGCGCGCAGCGGCGAGAGCGGTTCGCTACGAACGTTCATATCGCCGCGCAAAAGCAGGTCGGCGCCGCTGCCACGGAAGCGGAAGTCATTGCCTAGGTCGATGGCCAGGTTGATCAGCGGGGCGAACTTGCTGGCCGGCTTTTCAGTGGCGGCTTCCAGTTTCTGTTGCGAGGAGGCGGCCGCCCCGACGCGGTTCTTGCCGCTGCGGCTGATGATGACCACGTCGTCCCCCAGCTTGGGGGCGCTGCTCTTGGGCAGGTCGAACAGGGCGCGATCCACGGTGAACTTGCCATCGACTCGCAACTGTTCGTTGACGTTGCTGATCTTGCCTTCGCCGGAGAGCATCAGGCGCCGGTCCGGGCTGGCAAACAGTTCCAGGTGGTCGGCGGTGAGGCTGGCGTTGAGGTCGGGATTGTCCGCGCCCAGTTGGATCTTGCCGCCGGCGCGCAGGGTACCGCTGCCGCCGTGGAATTCGATCTGGCGCAGATCGATGACATTGCTGTCCATGACGATGCGCACGATGCCATCCTTCAACTGGATGCCCTGGTCGAACTCGGTCACGGCCAGGTTGTCGCCGTTGATGGCGCCGGACAGCTTGGGTTGGCCCAGCGTACCAGCCGCATTGAGGTTGGCCGCCAGCTTGCCGTTGAGGCTCACTTGCGGGCCGATCAGGTCGCCTATGCGCTTGGCCTGGGGGATGTCGAGCTTGGCGCTCAGGTTCAGGGGCGAGGCCGTATCCAGGGCCAGTACCTGGTCGATACGCTGCAGGCCGATATCGCCTTCCAGCTCCAGCGTGCCGATGCGCGCGGCGTTGACGCGGCCCGATACGCGCATCTGCTCGCCCTGGAACTGGCTGCGCAGTTGCAGTTCGGATAGGCCCAGGGTGGCTTCGCCAGTGCTGGTGGTCACCCGCACATCACCGGATTTGCGGGCGATCTGCAGGTAGCCGCTGGCGCTCTCGGCCAGGGTGAAGTCCCAGTCGCTGTCGAGCACCAGATCGGTCTTGACCGGCGGCGGGGTGCCGCTCAGTTGCTGGGTCAGCTCCAGGATCCGTCCAACGTCCAGCGCCTTGACCTGGCCGGCCGAGGCCAGCCGGCCCTGGTGATAGGAAAGACGCTTCAACTCCAGCGCAGTACGGTCGATCTCGAGGCGGGTGCTGCCGGCCTCGATGCCATCGGCCGAGGCCTCCAGCGCCAGCGGGCTGGCCATGGCGATGCGCGGCAAGCCCTGGTTGCTGAACTGGTCCAGGCTGCCAGCCCAGCCGTAGTGGCCGCGGGTCTTTTCGGTGAGCTGGCCGTGGGCGGCCAGGTTCAGGTCCAGGGTCTGGTCCAGCAGCTTGCCCTTGGCTTGCAGGGATAGGGCGTGCTTGGCATAGGTGCCGTCCAGCTTGATGGCCAGGTGCGCCAGTTCGGCTTGCGGGCCGCTGTAGCCGTCGCCTTCCACGTTCAACGCCAGGCGGTTGTCGGGCGAAGCCACGCCGGCGGCCAGGTTGCTGTGCAGTTCACTTTGTCCGGCCAGATGGTGAAGTTTATGCGCACCAAAGCTCAATTGCTCGGCCTGGAAGCTGGCCAGCAGGTTGGGCCGCTGGCGCGTGCCGGCAAGGATGCCGTCCACCCGCAGCAGGCCGGACAAGCCATAGCCCAGCTTGGCCAGTTGCGGCGCATCGATCTTGAGCTTGAGTTTGTCGCTGGGGGCGCCGAAGCTGCCGTCCAGGTCCAGCATGTTGCCGGCGATCTGCAGGTGGGCGCGGCTGGGCAAGAGCCGCATGGCAACCAGGTTGAGGTCGCCGCGACCGCTCATGGGCAGTTCGCCGTAGCTGCTGTCGTGGATGGCGAAGCCGAGCTTGAGCCTGAGTTCGGGCGAGAGCGCGCCGGCGGCGTTGAAGTCCATGTTGATGCGCGCCGCAATCGGCTTGGAGACGGGCGCGCTGCTCTTGCGTCCCTTTCTGGTGGGCCCCGCAGGCGGGGCCACGGCTTGCAGCACGGCGCTGGGATCGAAGTCCAGCAGCCGGCCCTTGATCTCGTAATCCATGGCCCCTGCGGTCTGTAGCGTACCGGTAGTTTCCAGGCGCGACTTGCCGGCCGTGAGCGAGGCTTGCCGCACTTGCACGCGGTCATGGCCGATCACGCTGTCCACATGCAGTTTCAGGGCGCTGTCTTGCAGGGTCAACAGGATCTGCTGGGCCTCGGGGGCCAGACTCAGTTCTACCGGACCCGACAGCCGGGTGGGGCGTACCTGGCGATGGAGTTGGCTCAAGTCCAGGTCGCTTACGCGCAGCTGAATTGGCCCG
>NZ_BADI01000677.1:0-2238 GCF_000333555.1 Herbaspirillum sp. B65
CGCTGACGCCGGCAATGCGGCCATTGAACAGCAGCAGGACGGCGGCGGCCAGTCCGATCAAGAGGCCGCCGATCAAGGACCAGCCGGGGGTGAAGGTGTGCCAGGCAATCTGCATCGTCATTCCTTGGGACAGTAGAGGTGATACATCAGCCCCAGCATCTCCAACAGCCGGGGATCGGCCACGCGATAGTAGACGCGCTTGCCCTCGCGGCGCGTGCTGACCACGCCTTCGGTGCGCAGCACGCCCAGTTGCTGGGACAGCGTGGGCTGGCGGATGTCGAGTGCCTGTTCCAGTTCGCTGACGCACATTTCCTGTTGCGATAGTTGGCACATCAGCAGCAAGCGGTCTTCGTTGGCCAGCAACTTGAGCGCCGCCACCGCTTGCCCGGCGGCGTGGCGCATCTGGTCGGCTTGCAGGGGAACGCGGGCATCCATGGGCTTGATTCAATATGCAATTAAATATTATATTGAAATATATAGTAATAGCGGTGCTTATCGATTGCAAGTCAAAACGAAAGCGCAGTCAAAGCCCAGTTAAAGCGCGCAGCTAAGGGGCGTTCAGGAAGCGGCGTGGATCAGATCGATCAGGTGGCGGCTGGCCTGCTTGGCAGCCGCCATGGCTTCTTCTGCGAAGGTGAAGGGGGCATCCTGGCCGCAGAATTGCAGTTCGCCATTGATGTAGAGATCCCAGGTCCAGCCGGTGCCGGTGTCGCTAGGGCATTTGAGTTCGATCCTGACCAGCTCGTCGCGGTACCTGAAAATTGCCTTGCGCATCTTTTCCGCCGATTTTTCTTATGTGAAGCAGCAAGCTCGACCAAGCTCACCCCTGAGCTGCCGAAGTGTACGTCATCAACACCTGGCATAGGTGCAATTAGATTGTAAATATGGCAATAAATCAAGTTGATTCTACTCATGGGTAACATTTGTTTCTCATGAGTAATGCACCATCCTGACGGCGTTTTCGATCTCAAGCCGTGTGTGCACCTTCACCCAGCAGACGCTCAAGCAGGTCGGCGTAGTGATGATGCGGCGTAGTGATGGCATAGAAGCTCTCCACCAGGTCGCTGGCCTGGCCCGCCGCCACCAGGGTGCCGTTGCGCAATTCATCCTGCACCACCACCTCGGGCAAGACCGTGAGCCAGCCGCTGTCGCGGGCGATCAGGCGCAGCATGGCCATGTCGTCGACTTCGGCGCGCATCCGCGGGCGCACGTCATTGGAGATGCACAAGGCGTCGAACTGCATCCGCAGTGCATGACGCGGGCCGGGCAGGGCCATGTCCAGTCCCTCGAGGTCTTGCGGAATGCGCAGGCTGCGTGCTTCCCAGCGGTGCGCCGGGCCCACCACCGAGACCGCCTGGCTGCCCAGGAAGCGGCAGTGCAGGGGCCGGTCGGGGTCGGAGGGCACGGTTTCGTTGGCCAGCACCACGTCCAGCTGGTGCTGCATCAGGCGTTCCAGCAAGCCTTCCAGCAGGCCCGATTCCAACGTGAGCGATACCGAGGGGTCCGAGAGCATGGGACGGATCCAGTTTTCCTGGTAGTTACGCGACAGCGTGGCCACGCTGCCCACCCGCAGCCGCGTCACGCCGGCTGAACGGCCTTCCAGCCGGCCCAGCATTTCCTGGCTCAGGCCAAAGATGTTGTCGGCATAGGTGAACACCAGTTGTCCGGTATCGGTCAAGGTCAGACGGCGGCCTTCGCGCAGGAAGAGATCTTCTTCCAGCTGCTTTTCCAATTGACGAATCTGGGCCGAGACCGCCGATTGTGAGGTATGCAGCTCTTCGGCGGCACGCGTGAGGTGGCCCAGCTTGGCCACGCGCCAGAAATAGCGCAGATGATGAAAGTTAAGCTGTTCTAGGCGCATCGTTCGTATTTATCAATGATTTTGTTCTAATAAATGTAATTTACAGAACGATTAATGGCAAGCATCATGGCGCCATTCCAATGCATGAGGCTTTCTGTCATGACGACGCTCCTACTCCTTTCCGCCATCGCCTGGGTGCCCCCGGTGCTGATGCTGGTCACCGCCGCCACATTGGGCCTGTTCCCCCTGATGCCGGCACGCGCTTGGAAACTGTTCCAGGCCATGTCGCTGGCGGCGCTGCTGCTGACCTTGGTCACACTGTTTGCCGACCGTCAGGCCAGTCCCTGGCCAGGTGTACTGCATCTGTCCGTGCTGGGGATGCTACTGTCCGTGCTGGTGCAGGGCCTGGGCACGGTGATTGGCAGCTTCTCGGCACG
>NZ_BADI01000676.1:0-4614 GCF_000333555.1 Herbaspirillum sp. B65
GACGGGTGGCCAGCGAGCTGGATGCCTCCGGCCAGCGCGTGCTGTGCGTGACAGCCGACGTCGCCGACTTCAGCGCCTTGCAGGACGCCGCCGCGCGCGCCGTCGAGCGTTTCGGGCAGATCGATACCTGGATCAACAATGCGGGCGTCTCCATCTTCGGCCGTCACGCCGAGGTCAGCCTGGAAGATCACCGCCGCTTGTTCGAGACCAACTACTGGGGCGTGGTCAATGGCAGCCTGGCGGCCTTGCCGCATCTGAAGGCCAATACCCAGGGCGCGGCGCTGATCAACCTGGGCAGCGAACTATCGGACGTGGCCGTGCCCCTGCAAGGCGCCTATTCGGCTTCCAAGCACGCGGTCAAAGGATTTACCGATTCGCTGCGGGTGGAACTGGCCGAAGAGGGCGCGCCCATTTCGGTCACGCTGGTCAAGCCGGCCGCCATCGATACCCCCTTCACCCGCCACGCCAAGAACTACATGGAGGTACAGCCCAAGCTGCCGCCGCCGGTGTACGCTCCCAACATCGCTGCCGAAGCCATCCTGGTGGCCGCGCAAAGCCCGCGTCGCGACCTCTACGTGGGAGCGGCCTCGCGCCTGGTGTCCTCGGCCAACAAGTGCGCGCCGGCCGCGATGGATTACTACCTGAAGACCTGCATGTTCTCGCAACAACGCAGCGACCGGCCGGCCACCAGCGGCACCGACCGCCTCTACGCCAACGGCCCTCAAGTGGCGGTGGCCGAGCGCGGCGGCGAAAAGCACGTGATGCCGTTCTCGCCCTACACCTGGGCCAGTGCGCAAGCGCCGATGTTGTCGCGGCTTGCGGTGCTGGGGGTGGCCTGCCTGGTGGCAGGCCGCATCGCTGGGCGCAAGGGGACTTGAGTCCGGCTTCGGGGTTCAGTCTCGGGCGGGGCGCGGCGTTTGCAGCAATTGCAGGGCCTGGGCGATGGAAAAATGGGTCGCCTGTTCACGCACCGACTGGCGATTACCGCTGAAGTGGCGGGTGGCGGTGCGCACGGTCTGCCAATCGCCCTCATGGAAGATCCAGGCGAAGCAGACGGTGCCGGCCGGTGTTCCATCGGACGCATCATCCGGCCCCGCCACGCCGGTGTTGGAGATGGCCAGGCTGGCTGCACTGCCGCGCAGGCGCCGGCGTGCCATGCGTTCGGCGATTGCTTCGCTGGTCAGTCCGTAGCGCTGCATGTCTCACGGGGGGATGCCCAGCATCACCTGCTGGCCTCTTCGGTATAGGTCACGAACGCTCCTTCCAGCCATTGTGCGCAACCCTCGATGTCGCCCAAGGCAGCGGCCACCATGCCAGCGGTACAGGATTCGGCGGTGACCAGGCGCAGGCCACGTTGGCAGAGTTGCTCTCCCAGGGTGGTGCAGTCGTCCTTCATGTGCTTCATGATGCTTTCCCTTCTGTTTGAAATCCTTCATATCGCTTGTTTGACTGATCGCTGCAAGGCCCGTTCTAGCCAGCTGGTCCGCGTTTTCCTTCACTCCTACGTCTCCGACAGCCAAACCGGGGGGGCCCTCGCGGCGGCCGCCTATGCCACGCCTTGGCGCGCTTTGCTAGTCTCCCCAGCCAGGGCAGAGCGGCCATCACCTCAGCGATGCGCCTGGCCCGTCAGCCAAGGAGAATCCCATGTCCGACCGCAAGCCCAAGACCGCCATCGCCATCGTGGCCGGTATCATCGTGCTGGCCATCATTGGCGGCATGTCCCTGCTCGGGGTATTCCAGTCTGCCGGGCATAGTTGAATCCATCTCTTCAGGGCGTGCTGCTCTGGTCTACCGAGCGCAGATAGGCGCTCATGTCGGCGGCGTCCTGCGCCGAGATGCCCAGTTCCGGCATGGCGCTATGCGGGTGGATGGCGCGTGGGTGCATGATCCAGCGCGCCAGGTTGTCCGCGTTCATGGGCAGGATGCCGGCGATGTAACTGTTGCGCTCCAGATGCTCAAGCGGCGGACCGGTACGGCTGCCCGAAGGCGCCACGCTCGCAATGCGGTGGCAGGCGGCACAGCCGCGCTCGGCCAGCAGGCGACGACCATGGAGGGCGTCGCCGCCTGGAAGCAGAACGGCACGGCTGGCTGCGCCCAAGCTGATGCAGGCGTAAAGCCCCACGCCAGTACAGCGCCAGGCTCAAGCCCAGGCTGCACCAGAGCCAGACCCCGGTGTTCCAGCTAATGCCGCCGGGGTCCGACAGGCCCAGCGTATGGGCTGGGGCCGGCTGCCAGGGCGTGAGCAGGAGGCTGCCCCACAGCGCATATCGCAAGCGGCGGGACGTCATAAGCGCGGCCCCCAGTAGATCACCACGTACAGCACCAGCCAGCTGGCCACCACGAAATACCAGTAGTCGCCGTTTTCGCTCACATCCACGTAACGCTTGCTCTCCAGCGGCCCGGTGAAGAACAGCAGCGTCAAGACCAGGCTGTCGAAGGTATCGGTCACCAGATGCACCGTATGCAGGCCCAGCAGCATCCAGGTGATGGAGCCATAGGCGTTGTCGCTCCAGCCAACGTTGAGCGCGGCAAATTCGCCCACGCGTCCGCCCAGGAACAGCAGGGAAAACAGCAGGCACAGCAGCAGCCAGCGCCGCACGCGCTGGCGCTCGAAGCGCTTGGCGGCGCGGCTGGCCACCACGTCGGCGGCAAACAATGCCCCCAGCCCGGCGGCAGACAAGCCCAGGGCCCAGCCGATCAGCCAGGGCACACAGGGCCAGCGTCACATGCCATAGACGGGCGATGATCTCGGCCTGGACCCCTGCCGGATGCAAGACACTTTGCCAGTGCTGGCGTTGCGCCCAGGCACTGGTCGGACATAGCACCAGCATCGCCACCAGTGCCGGCGTGACACTGGCCACACGGCGCGCCATCGACGTGGGCGACACGGGGCAGGGCAGGTGATGGGCGTGAACAGGCAGCAAGGCGCATCGCTCGGTGATTCAGGGATGAGCGATTATGCGAAGCGGTAGCGGGCGGGCGGAAGAGGAAAACCCGGCAAGCCGGCGTAGGAATGCTGCACCGGCACCTACCGCCGAGCTGGCCAGGGCCGCGACCGTGCGCGGCGTGCTGAGAGCATCCTCACAGGGCGTTGAGCGGGATCTTCAGGTAGCGCACGCCATTGGCCTCGGGCGGCGGCATCTGCCCGGCGCGCATGTTGACCTGCACCGAGGGCAACAACAGCACCGGCATGTCCAGCGTGGCGTCGCGCGCACTGCGCATGGCCACGAAGTCGTCTTCGCTGATGCCTTCATGCACGTGGATATTGTGCTGGCGCTCTTCGGCCACCGTGGTCATGAAGCGCAGTTCGCGGCCATTGGGCTGGTAGTCGTGGCACATGTAGAGCCGGGTCGCCGGCGGCAGCGCCAGCACCGCGTGGATGGACTGGTACAGGCGTCGCGCATCGCCACCGGGGAAGTCGCAGCGGGCCGTGCCATAGTCCGGCATGAAGAGCGTATCGCCGACGAAGGCCGCCGTCTCATCGGCTGCTTCGACGACATAGGTCAGGCAGGCCGGCGTATGGCCGGGCGTGTGCATCACGCGCGCCGGCAACTGGCCGATCAGAAAAGTCTCGCCATCGGCGAAGAGATGATCGAACTGGCTGCCATCATGTTCGAATTCGGTGCCGGCATTGAAGAGCCGGCCAAAGACCTGTTGCACCTGGCGGATATGCTCGCCGATGGCGATGCGTCCGCCCAGCTTCTGCTTCAGGTAGGGCGCCGCCGAGAGGTGGTCGGCATGGGCGTGGGTTTCCAGGATCCATTGCACGCGCGCGCCCAGGGCCTCGACGCGGGCGATCAACTGGTCGGCGCTGCGGGTGGCAGTGCGACCCGACTTGGGGTCGTAGTCCAGGACGCTATCGATGAGTGCGCATTGCCCGCTGGCACGGTCCAGTACCAGGTAGCTGACGGTGCTGGTGGCAGGGTCGAAATAGCCTTCAATGTGCATATTTTGCAGGTTTGTCATGACGTTCCTTGAAAGGGGCTTGCCGGCTTCAGCCGCGGGCAGGGCGCTGCAGCCAGCCAAACAGCTTCATCCCGGCCAGCATGGCCAGTACGAAGGCCAGGCCTTTGAGTGAACCCATGCCAAGCAAGACCAGTGCCGGTCCCGGGCAGATGCCGGCCATGCCCCAGCCGACACCGAACAACAGGCTGCCCAGTACCAGGCGGCGGTCGATACCGCTGGCGCTGGGCAATTGCAGGGGCGCACCCAGCAGCGACTGCTGGCGCTTGCGGGCCCAAGCAAAGGCCGGCACACCGATGCCGATGGCACCCGCCATCACCAATGCCAGCGAGGGATCCCAGGCCCCGGCCAGGTCGAGGAAGCCCAGCACCTTGGCCGGATTGGCCATGCCGGAGACGATCAGGCCCAGGCCGAAGATCAGGCCGGCGACCCCGGCGCTTAAGCTGAATTTGACGTTCATATGAATCTTTCTTCAAAGGCCCAGGAGGTGGCGCAGCACATAGACACTGGCAAAACCGGCCATCATGAAGCAAAACGTCGCCATCGCCGAGCGCAGCGAAAAGCGCGACAGCCCGCACACCCCATGACCGCTGGTACAACCGGCGCCATAGCGCGTGCCCAGGCCCACCAGCAAGCCGGCCAGGATGATTG
>NZ_BADI01000675.1:0-5176 GCF_000333555.1 Herbaspirillum sp. B65
ACCAGCCCCAGAACATCAGCCACCAGGCTGTATTCACCAGCGCCAGAGCCCCCATCAAGGGCAGCATGGCCAGCCCCTGCTGCCACCAGTGGGTGGCATGGCGCGCCACCACCTTCCAGCACAGCCACAGGCTCCACAGGGTCATGGTGGCCAGCAAGGCGGCGCGCACGTCGTTGGCCCAGTCGACCGGCCAGTGCTCGGCGCGCAACAGGCTGATGGTGGTGGCCGACAGGCCGATGAAGACACCGCAGCCCGCCGACCTGGACTTGCGCTTTGATGTCAGACCACTGACATCAGATATCAATCGTGCTGCCGCGCTGCGTGATCAGCGTGATCAGCGCGACGATGGCGCCCTGGTGCTGCAGGCGGCCGTGAGCGGTCGCTATGGACAGGCGCCGGTGCAGGGCCAGCTCCGTGGCGGCGCCTTGCCGGATCTGTTGAACCAAGGCAGCGTCTATCCGCTGCAAGCCGAGGGTGAGGTAGGGGCGGTGCAGACCATCATCCACGGCAATCTCATCGAGCCTCACCATTTGCAGCGCGCCGACCTGCGCATCCGCTTGAGCGGTGACAGCCTGGATCGCCTGTATGCGGCAACAGGGATACCGCTGCCTTCGACCCAGCCTTTCAGTACCAACGGTCAACTGACCATCACCCGTGTCGATACCGAGACCCGGGCCTGGAACTGGCGCTACGAACACTTCCGTGGCAAGGTCGGCGATAGCGATTTTGCCGGCGATGCCACCTATTACCGTGGACCACCCAAGAATCATCTGACGGTGCAGGCCCAGGCTGCTCTGCTGCGCCTCTCTGACTATATTCCGGCAGCCGGGCCCAAGCAAGCGGGCGGCTCATCCAAGTCGCGCGTGCTGCCCGAAAAACCCGCCCAGCCACAACGCTGGGCCAAGCTCAATGCCGATATCTCCCTGCGAGCCAAGCGCGTGCAATGGCGTCCTGATCTGGAGTGGCAGGACGCCAGCGTCACGCTGCGCCTGCAGGACCAGGTGCTCACTGCCGCACCGCTGCGTTTCAGCATGGCTGGCGGCAAGGGCGAAGGCGAACTCAGCCTGGATGGCCGCCAGTCCGAGATCGCTTCGCACCTGCAAGTGCGCCTGCACGAACTGCAAGTGCGCCAGCTATTTCCTCGCCTGGCCAAGCTCGATGCCAGCTTCGGCAAGCTCGATGGCCAGGCTACGCTGACTGGCCAAGGCAATTCGGTGGCTGCCATGCTGGCCAGCGCCAATGGCGAGATCCAGGCCGATCTCAGCCAGGGCACCATCAGCCAGTTCATTCTGGAAGCGGCCGGGCTGAACCTGGCCAATGCCGTCTTCGCCAAGCTCTATCGGGACCAGCAGGTCAAGCTGCTGTGCGGTGCGGCCGATGTGCGCATCCAGAGCGGACTGGCCCAGGTCCGGCGCGGCATCCTCAATACCGAGGACGCGGCCATCGACATCAGCGGCGAGGTCGACCTGGGCAAACAGAGCCTGGCCCTGAACGTCTATCCACGGACCAAGCAGCTGCGCATCCTGTCGCTGCGCACCCCTTTGTATGTACGCGGCAGCTTTGCCAAGCCGGACATCGGCGCCAGCAAGAGCGGCCTGGCCGCACGCGCCGGGGCGGCCGCTGCACTGGCGCTGGTGGCGCCGGTGGCGGCGGTAATCCCGCTGGTCACCCCCGGCCAGGCAATCCCGGACGATTGCGCGCCGCATCCGGCACAGTAGGCATTGCATCGTGCCAGCGCCACAGCAATATTTGGCCAGGCGGGGAGCATTTTGGTGGAGCGGCGGTCATAGATGCCAATCAACAAGACCGAGCCGGCCAGCGCTCAGCGCATTGCCGGTCAGGGTGGGGGATTTGTCCGGGAAGCTCGCCGCTGGGCCGAGGTTTCCATTACCATGCCGACAAGCTCTACCGTGACGACGCTGCCGTTGGCGGATGACGCTCATCAATACAAGTCCACCAGGAAAGGCGTTACCTTGGATCAGCAAGCGGCAATGGATGGCAAACATCCCCTTAGCAGTGCCTACCGTCACGCCCTGCTGGAGGCGATCGATGACGGTTTCTGCATCATCGAATTCATCGATGGACCGCATGGTCCCCTCAGTGACTATGTCCATATCGAAGCCAATTCCGGCTATCACCGCCACACCGGCATCGAAGGCATCGTCGGCAAGCGCTTGCGCGAAATCGAACCCGACAATGCCCAGGTCTGGCTGGATGTCTACGGCCAGGTGCTGTTGACTGGCCAGCCACTGCGCTTCGAACAGGAGTTCCAGGCAGTCGGTCGCCACATCGAAGTCTCGGCCACCCGCGTGGGACCGGTCGAGATGCGCCAGGTCTCGGTGCTGTTTCGCGACATCACCGCGCGGCGCCGCACCGAAACCGCCTTGCGCGAGAATGTGCAGCGCGTACAACTGGCCATGGAAGCCGGCGCCATCATCGGCACCTGGATCTGGGACATTCCCTCCGACCGCCTCAACGTGGACGAAGGTTTTGCCCGCGCCTTCGGCTTGGCACCGGAGCGCGATCTCTCGCGCCTGTGCATTGCCGACGTCATGGAGGCCGTGCATCCAGATGACCGCGACCTGCTGGCCGCCCGCATCCGCGAGGCACTCTCGCGCGGCGGCCCCTATGCCCACCAGTACCGCACGCGCCGCCGCGATGGCCGCTATTACTGGCTGGAGGCCAATGGCCGGGTTGAGTTGACACCGGAGGGCGAACCCAGCACCTTCCCCGGAGTCTTGATCGACATCGAGGGCCGGCGCGCTGTCGAAGCCGAACGCGACCGTGCCCTGGCGGCCTTGCGTACCCTCAACGACAGCTTGGAACAGCGCGTGCAGGAGCGCACCACTGCGCTGCTGGAAGCCGAGGAAGCGCTGCGTCAGGCGCAGAAGATGGAAGCCGTCGGCCAGCTCACCGGTGGCCTGGCGCATGACTTCAACAATATCCTGGCCGGCATCAGCGGCAGCCTGGAACTGATGAAAGTGCGCCTGGCCCAAGGCCGTATTTCCGACATCGAGCGCCACCTCAACGGCGCCCAATCGGCCGTCAAGCGCGCCGCTGCACTGACGCAGCGGCTGCTGGCGTTTTCCCGGCGCCAGACGCTGGACCCTAAGCCGGCCGACCTGAACCGCATCGTGGCCGACATGCACGAACTGATCGGCCGCAGCGTGGGCCCGGCCATCACGGTGGAAACCGTGGCCGCCGGTGGCCTGTGGCATACCTTCGTGGACATTGGTCAATTGGAAAACGCCTTGCTCAACCTCTGCATCAATGCCCGCGACGCCATGCCTCACGGTGGCCGTCTCACCATCGAGACCGCCAATCGCTGGCTGGACGACATGGCTGCCATGCAGCGCGGCGTGGCCCCTGGCCAATACGTCTCACTATGCGTGAGCGACACCGGCACCGGCATGTCGCCCGAGGTGGTGGCGCGCGCCTTCGATCCCTTCTTCACCACCAAGCCGACCGGGCAGGGCACTGGCCTGGGGCTATCCATGGTCTATGGCTTTGCCGGCCAGTCGGGCGGTGCGGTACGCATCTATTCCGAACTCGGCCATGGCGCCACCCTCTGCATCTACCTGCCGCGCCACCTGGGCGAGGCTGGGGCTGAAGACCTGGTGCTGCCTGAGGACAGCAGCGCCCCGGCCCTGCACGGTGGCAAGACCATCCTGGTGGTGGATGATGAACCGCTGGTGCGCATGGTCACGGTGGAAGTCTTGAGCGATCTCGGCTATCGCGTGCTGGAAGCCGAAGATGGACCGACGGCGCTGAAGGTCTTGAGTGCTTATCCCGAGCTTGATCTGCTCATTACCGACGTCGGCCTGCCCAATGGCATGAATGGCCGCCAACTGGCCGACGCCATCCGCGCCCCGCGCCCGGAATTACCGGTGCTGTTCGTGACCGGCTATGCCGAAAATGCGGTACTCAATCACGGTCATCTGGAGCGCGGAATGCAGGTGCTGACCAAGCCGTTTGCGGCCGATGTGCTGGCGCGCAGGGTCAGGGAGCTGGTGGGCGATGACATGGCTGGACCGGCCATGGGAGGCTAAGTCCATGCATTTCAGGCGTCGTTGACGGCAGTTCGTCGCATCGCGCTGGGGGGATCGAAGCAGGGCAAGCACAATCCTGGCATCCATGACCAGGAGACTCGCCATGCCCCTCACACCCGTGGTAACACTTCATCTCGCTGCTACCCTTGCCGCCGTCCTGATCGGTCCACTCGCCCTATGGACCCGCCTGAGCCGCACCGTGCGGCCGCGCTGGCATCGCGCCTTGGGCTATGCCTGGTTCACCTGCATGGTGGCCACGGTGTGCTCGGCACTGTTCATCCGCTCCCATGACTTGCCCAACATCGCCGGCTATACCCCCTTGCACTTGTTGGTGCCGGTGACGGCTTTCCTGCTCTATCGCGGGATCTGCGCGGTGATAAGGGGAGATATCGCGCTGCACCGGCGCATCATGCAGCGCGTCTATCTCGGTGCCTGCGTGGTGGCCGGTGCCTTCACGCTGCTGCCTTCGCGCTACCTGGGGCAACTGGTCTGGGGGCAATGGCTGGGGTGGTTGTAAGCCCTAGAGCGCGGCGCCGAAGAAGGAACCGATGGCCGCCGTGCAAGCCATGGCCAGCGAACTCCATACACTCACGCGCAACGCGCCCTTCCACAGATTGGCGCCGCCCGTCTTGGCGGCCACCGCACCCAGCACCGCCAGCGAGAGCAGGGCGGCGATGACGATGGCCGGCAGCAGGGTCGCAGCCGGGGCCAACAGCACCACGGCCAGCGGCAAGGCGGCACCCACTGCAAAGCTCAAGGCCGAGACCAGCGCCGCCTGTACCGGTCGTGCCGCGGTGGTTTCGGAGATGCCGAGCTCATCGCGGGCGTGGGCGTCCAGCGCATCGTGGGCCATCAATTGGGTAGCGACCAGGTGCGCGGTTTCCTGGTTCAGGCCGCGGCGCATGTAGATGCCCATCAGTTCGCGATGCTCGCCTTCGGGGTCGGTGGCCAGTTCTTCCTGTTCCTGGCTCAAGGCGGCCTTTTCGCTGTCGGCTTGCGAGTGTACCGACACATATTCGCCGGTGGCCATCGACATGGCGCCGGCGACCAGTCCGGCCACCCCGGTCAGCAGGACATTGTCATGACTGGCATTGGCCGCGACCACGCCCTACAGCAGGCTGGCGGTC
>NZ_BADI01000674.1:0-325 GCF_000333555.1 Herbaspirillum sp. B65
GTCTTTGATGTGGCCAGCGTGCAAACATTCCCGCCCTCGGGCGGCGCTGCACGAAGTGGCGCAGCATAGCCCGGTCATGCGCGGCTTTCAAGGGTGGTAACGTTTTATTTCAGCTTCGCTTGCCGTCCTGATGATCCAGGGCAATATCCGGCGCGCATGAACCGCAGGGGCAAACTTCCATGCTGCGCTTTTGTGCGGCGCCCGCTGGCCGTATAATCGAGGACTTTCCTCTGACTCCACGCTCCCGCCGTCTGCCGGCGCATCCTATCGACATGCACTACGTTTCCACCCGCGGTCACGCTGCCACTCCTTCCTTTTCCGACAT
>NZ_BADI01000673.1:0-9025 GCF_000333555.1 Herbaspirillum sp. B65
TGCTGGCCACCAACTTCACCAACGAAGGCGAAGCCACCGCCCACTACATCAGCGAAACGCTCAAGGCCCGCGGCCTGAAGGTGAGCCGCCTGGCGCGCGGCGTACCGGTCGGGGGCGAGCTGGAATACGTGGACGCCGGCACCATCGCCCGCGCCATGCTGGATCGCCGTTCGACCTGAACCCGAGGCGACCGCAAGATCCGCACGAAACGCGGACGAGATCGTTTTCAGATGAAAAACTTGCAGGCATGACGTCGCCCATGCAGGTCAAAATGCGCGACATCGCGCGCATGCTGCAATAGAATGTGGGCTTGCCGGCGTGGACGTACGACGTCATGCCAGGAGCCGCGGGGGGTGACCCACCCACATACCGCGCATTGCTCTTCGCCCGCCGTGCAGCATCACCCGAATCCATCGCATTCCAGGACACTGGCCAATACCCCACAAGAGCCCGGTCCGCAGCATCGACCAAGAGGAGAACACCGGAGCGCCCGCGCAGGCCGAGCCAGCCAGGCATCCGGTGCAAGCACGATGAGCACAGCCACATCCAAGCCCGGCCCGCTGGCCGGCATCAAGGTTCTTGAACTGGGCACGCTGATTGCGGGTCCTTTCTGTTCGCGCATGCTGGCCGAGTTCGGTGCCGAGGTCATCAAGATCGAAGCGCCCGGTGATGGCGACCCCCTGCGTCACTGGCGCGTGCTCAAGGACGGCACCTCGCTGTGGTGGTCGGTCCAGGCGCGCAACAAGAAGAGCATCACGCTCAACATGAAGGATGAGCGCGCCCAGGAAATCGCCCGTCAGCTCGCCCTGGAGGCCGATGTCATCATCGAGAACTACCGCCCCGGCGTGCTGGAAAAGTGGAAGCTCGGCTATGAAGACCTCAGACATCTGAACCCTGCCACCATCATGGTGCGCCTGTCCGGTTATGGCCAGACCGGCCCGTTGCGCGACTTGCCGGGTTTTGGCGCCATCGGCGAATCGATGGGCGGCATCCGCTATGTCTCCGGCCACCCGGACCGGCCGCCGGTACGCATCGGCATTTCCATTGGCGACTCCATCGCCGCCCTGCATGGCGTGATCGGCGCCATGATGGCCTTGCGCCACCGTGACGTCACCGGCGGTCGCTGGAACGGCAAGAGCGGCGCAGACTGTGTGGCCGGGCAGGGCCAGATGGTGGACGTGGCCTTGTATGAAGCTGTGTTCAACATGATGGAATCGATGGTGCCCGAGTTCGACTTTGCCGGCGTGGTCCGCGAGCGTACCGGTGGCGCGCTGCCGGGCATCGTCCCCTCCAATACCTATACCACTGGCGATGGCATGAACATCGTCATCGCCGGCAATGGTGATGCCATCTTCAAGCGCCTGATGAGCGCCATAGGTCGCCACGACATGGCCAACGATCCTGGTCTGGCGCGCAACGACGGCCGCGTGCCGCGCACGCAGGAAATCGATGACGCCATCCAGCAGTGGTGCAGCACCCAGACCATCGAGTCGGCACTGGCGCGCTTGCAGGCTGCCGATGTCCCGGTGGCAAGATCTATTCGGTCAAGGACATGATGAACGATGCGCAATTCCTGGCGCGCGACATGTCGGAGCAGCACCAGTTCGCCGATGGCACGCNGGTCAAGCTGCCAGCCATCACGCCCAAGCTCTCCGAGACACCGGGCCAGACCAAATGCTNGGGCCCGGAACTGGGCGCGCACAGCGATGAAATCCTGCAATCGCTGGGGTATGATGAGGCCCACATCAAGAAGCTGCGGGACCAAGGCGTGGTCTGAAGCAGCATGACAAAGGCGGGCGCCTGCACGGGGTGGCCTGCAACAAGCTGGACAAGAAGCGGTACCCCCCATCCACACACGGAGGAGACATGATGAAATTGAGCTGGAAGCAATTGCTGATCGCCACTGGCCTGTTCCTGGCCGGTTACTTTTCCTTCAACGGCAGCGCCGATGCACAGGCACTGGAAAAACCCAAGGTCTCCATCGCCGTGGGTGGCAAGAACCTGTTCTACTATCTGCCCCTGACCATTGCTGAACAGCTCGGCTATTTCAAGGATGAAGGCTTGCAGGTCGAGATTTCCGACTTCGCTGGTGGCGCCAAGGCCTTGCAGGCCATGGTCGGCGGCAGTGCCGACGTGGTCTCGGGGGCTTACGAGCACACCATCAACATGCAGGCCAAGAACCAGCCCATCGTCGCCTTCGTACTGCAGGGCCGCGCTCCGCAGATCGTGCTGGCGGTCAACAACAAGACCATGCCCAACTACAAGAGCGTGGCTGATCTGAAGGGCAAGAAGATCGGTGTCACCGCGCCGGGCTCCTCCACCAGCGTCATGGCCAGCTACGTGCTGGCCAAGGCGGGTCTGAAGCCCACCGATGTTTCCTTCATCGGCGTGGGGGCTGCTGCCGGCGCCATCTCGGCCATCCGCTCGGGCCAGATCGATGCAATTGCCAATCTCGATCCGGTCATTTCCATGCTGGAGCAGCACAACGAGATCAAGATCGTCGCCGACACCCGCACCCTGAAGGACACCAACGATGTCTTCGGTGGTCCCATGCCGGCAGCGACCCTGTATGCCCCGGCCGCCTTCATCCAGAAGTATCCCAACACCACGCAAGCCCTGACCAATGCCATGGTGCGCGCGCTGAAGTGGATTCAGAAGGCCGGCCCCTCCGACATCATCAAGGCCGTGCCGGAAAGCTATCTGCTGGGCGACCGCTCGCTCTATATCGATGCCTTCATGAAGGTGCGCCAGGCCATCTCGCCGGACGGCTACTTCCCGCCGGGTGGCCCGGATACAGCGCTGCGCACGCTCAAGGCCTTCGAGCCGGCGCTGGCCGACAAGCAGATCGATCTGTCCAAGACCTTCACCAATGCCTTCGTCCAGAAGGCCAACGCCAAGTACAAGTAAGTCGATCCAAGGTTCCGCAAGCTCGGCTCCCGTTGACGCGAATGTATCGCAAATGCCCGGCAACGGGCATTTGCACTTCTGCACAGTGGAGTCGATGTCCCTGCCTCCGTACCACCCACCGTGGCCCTACCGGCCCGCATTGCCATGACGCCAGCCCTCCAGTTCGACAACATCACCTGCACCTTCGTCTCCAAGGACGACCGCTCCCAGCGCTACACGGCAGTGGCCAATACCGATCTGGCGATTGCCCCCGGCGAATTCGTTTCCGTGGTCGGCCCCACCGGTTGCGGCAAGTCGACCTTGCTCAATGTCGGCGCTGGCTTGTTGCAACCCTCCTCGGGCAGCGTCAAGGTCTTCGGTGAACCGTTGCAAGGCATCAACCGTCGCGCCGGCTACATGTTCCAGGCCGAAGCGCTCATGCCCTGGCGCAGCGCCCTGCAAAACGTGATCGCCGGCCTGCAGTATCGTGGCCATGATGAAAAGTCCGCCGAAGAACTGGGACAGCAATGGCTGGCGCGCGTCGGCCTGCAAGGCTTCGGCGACCGCTACCCGCACCAGCTCTCCGGCGGGATGCGCAAGCGCGTGGCGCTGGCGCAGACCCTGATCCTGGACCCGGACATCATCCTGATGGATGAACCCTTCTCGGCCCTGGACATCCAGACCCGGCAACTGATGGAAAACGAAGTGCTGGAATTATGGAATGCCAAGAAGAAGGCCGTGCTCTTCATCACCCACGATCTGGATGAAGCCATCGCCATGTCCGACCGCGTGATCGTGCTGGCGGCCGGACCCGGCACGCACCCCATCGGCGAATTCAGGATCGACTTGCCGCGCCCGCGCGACGTGGCCGAAATCCGTATGCACCCGCGCTTCGTCGAATTGCACCAGCAGATCTGGGATGTGCTGCGCGACGAAGTCCTCAAGGGTTACCAACAACAGAAGCGTGCCGCGTAAGCCGTAAGCCGTCAGAAGCAAGGATCAGGGAAGACAATGAGCACCATGTGGAAATTACTGAAACCGAATCACAAGAACATCCGCTTCTGGCAATTGATGGTCCTGGCCATCGTGCTGCTGGTATGGCATGTGGCCACCCGCAACCCGCAGACGGCGTTTTTCTTCGGCGAGCCGTTGAAGGTGGCGCAGCGCATCTGGGAGTGGTTCACGGTGGGTAGCGGCTCGCTGGAAGTGGGCTTCGGTGATACCACTTTCTTCACACTCAATTTCCCCGCCGAGATCTATTCGCACCTCTTGATCACGCTCACCGAAACCGTGCTGGCCTTCATCATCGGCACCGTCTTCGGCCTGGGCATCGGTCTGTGGCTGGCACTCTCGCCGACCGCCTCGGCCATTCTCGATCCCTATGTCAAGGCGGCCAATTCCATGCCGCGCGTGATCCTGGCGCCGATCTTCGCCATGTGGTTCGGCCTGGGCATCTGGTCCAAGGTCGCGCTGGCGGTCACGCTGGTGTTTTTCATCGTCTTCTTCAACGTCTATCAGGGCGTCAAGGAAGTCAGCCCGGTGGTCTTGGCCAATGCCCGCATGTTGGGCGCCAATGCGCGCCAGTTGCTGCGCACGGTCTACCTGCCCTCGGCCACCTCGTGGGTGTTTTCCAGCCTGCATACCTCCATCGGCCTGGCCTTCGTGGGCGCCGTGGTGGGTGAGTATCTGGGTTCGGCGCGCGGTGTCGGCTACCTGATC
Source organism: Herbaspirillum sp. B65 (assembly GCF_000333555.1). Lineage (NCBI taxonomy): Bacteria > Pseudomonadati > Pseudomonadota > Betaproteobacteria > Burkholderiales > Oxalobacteraceae > Herbaspirillum > Herbaspirillum sp. B65. The sequence goes on from NZ_BADI01000673.1 coordinate 4,606, forward strand.
CTGCAAGCCGAAGGCAGCTTCGACATCAACACCGTCTTTGCCGGCATCGTCGTGCTGACCGTCTTCGCACTGGTGCTGGACCTGGCCGTGGGCGTGATCGAAAAGCGCTTGATGAAGTGGCAGCCCAAGAGTGGCGAAACCGAAAAGCTCTGAGCTCGCCTGCTTACGACATCGTCGACAATTCTTTCTTGCGCGGTGCAAAGAAGAGCGTGACGATGCGCTCCACGTCGATCACCTGGATCGTGCTGCCGGCGTCGGCGGTGCGAATCAGGTTGCAGATATAGTTGTGTTCGGAGCCGGGAATCCTGAAGGCGGCATCGATATGGATCTCGCCGAACTCCAAGACATCATGCAGGCTGTCGACCAGCAGCCCCACCGTTCTTCCGGCATGACGGACGATGATGATTTCCTTGCCCTGGTGCTGCGCAGTGCTGCTGCCCATCAATAGCTGGCGCATATCCACCACCGGCACGAAGACCGAGGCCGCACCGCTGCCGTCCTGGTAATCCAGGGCGCCGGCCAGCACCGGCTTGAAGGTCGAGGTGGAGAGCATACGTTCGGCTTCGATGGATTCGACCACCTGACCGGCCGGCAGCGCAAAGGTTGCGCCATCGAGCCGGATACTGGCAAATTCACGCTTGGGGCCGGTGCAGGGCGCGGCTTCCACGCTCAAGCTTTCCAGCGCGGGCTCGGCATCGCTCTGCTGGCCAATCGGCACGAAGACACTGGCGATCACATCATTGACGTATTGCCCATCGTTCTTGTATTCGCGGTAACCGAACGAGGTGGTGTGTCCCACCACCATGTAGCTGCCTTCGTGAACCCTGATATCGGCAGTACTGCTGCCATTGGCACCGGCACTGGCCTTGCTGCCCAGTGGCAGCACGCTGCCCGGCGGGTAATCAGCATGGGTACTGGAAATCACCTGGCCGTGGCGATCGGTGTAGGCGGCGAACGCCCCAGGCTGCTCCGGCAGTGCCCCGGCCAGCATGTTGGCAAATTCCGGGGTGGCGTCGAAGACCACGGCGATGCCGCCTGTGGCCTGGGCGCGCTCGGGATGGAACAGGGCGGCACAGTAGAGATAGGTGGCCGCACCGTCATACAGCGGCGTGGGCGCGAAGGGCGAGACGCAGTATTGGCTGGCGTCGGTGAGGCGCAGCGTATCGCGCAGCAACTGTGGCTCGACGTAGGTGCCAATGAGCTCGCTGCCATCTGCCAACGGTGAGCTGGTGGCCACGATGCGGCCCTGGGCATCGAATACCACCAGCCTGGCATAGACCGTGTAGAGCGCGTTGATGGCACTGAGGATGGCAGTCATCTCCGCCAGTTCGGTGGCGCTGCGCACCTCCTTGGCCATGATCTGCCGCAGACGCGGCGTGAGCGACCACCAGCGGCAATCATTGGCGCGCTCGTAGAGATTGCGATCCATGATGTCGACCATCAGGCGCGAGATGTACTGCCCATCCTGCAAGTTGGCCGACAGGGCGGTGGCGTACAAGTCCAGGATCGATTTGCGGAATACCTCATTGGTCTCATCGCCGGTCTGGCTGATTTCCTGCAAGATGGCCTTGAGCCGCAACAGGTCACCGGCCTCGCCCGAGGCCATGATCTTGCCATTCCACACCACCCGTCGCAGCGAATGATTGATGGCGTCGGCCATGGTGGTGACATCGTGCAGCGGCGGGCAGAATGACTTGGCATGGGACATCACCCCGGCCAGCAACTGCGGATCATATTGCGCCAGCATGTCCTGGTTTTGCTGGCGGAAAGCCAGATCGCAGGCCACCATCACATGGCCGAACCAGCCCGGGCCGCTGTAGCCCTGGTAATTGCGCGCGGCGCAGGTGCGCGCCAGGTACTCGCGGCCGGCATGACTGACGATCTGATAGGAGCCCTCCAGCGCCAGGGGCACGATGCGCCCCACGGGTACGTGTTCACTATCGCTGCTGGCAATGACCCGGCCTTCGCTATCGAGCATGAGCATGACACTGCGATCATGGGGTTTGCGCAAGCCGCTGAAGATGTCATTCATCTCCACCGCCACCGGGAAACACAGGCACAGTACGCCTATGGGTTTGCCATCGGCCGGATCGACGATCTTGTGGGAATAGATCAGCGCGCGCTGGCCGCCGCGCAGATCGGAGACGGCAAAGGTCTCCACATAGCCCGATGCGGCCAGGGTATGCGCCACCAGGGGATCATATGAACATTCGACCGCGTTGTCCTGATCCAGATGGGCCAGCACGCGGCCTTCTGTATCGAGTATGAAGATTTCATCGTAGACGGTGTACTTCTGTCGATAGGCCTGCAAGCGCTCGACGATCTCGTGCGAGTCGGCACCCGGCCCCTCCAGGATGAAGGCGCGGATGGCGTCATCCATGGCCAGGAAACCGACATCGGCAGTACGCTCGAAGAGATTGCGCACCACGATGTCGATGATGACCCTGGCCTTGAAGTCGAACTCCTGTACGACCTTGCTGATGTTCTGTTCAACCAGGTTGGCAATGAGCCGCTTTTCCAGTTGGTTGAAACCTTCCCGCGTGATCTTGATGGTCGGCAAGATGCTCTTGGCTTCTGCTGGACACACCATCTTGGTGGTGGATTCGATCAGGCGCCATGCCACACTGAGTTCTCGCAACGCGCGTTCGCAGTCGACGATGGCGGGCATATGGCGCAGGAAATGCTGGTTCTGTTTATTCTTATTCATAGTCGGGTGAGGGACAGGCAAGGTGCAGGATTACTCACCACAGATAAGCAAAGAGCAAGCCAGTGCCGGCCCCGGGAGCGCAAGGTATTCCGATTCTCGCGAGATGGGTCAACCTCATGCCTTGAAGAAACGAACGCCATGCCCCCTGCTCCCGACCGGCAGAGGGACGCCACCAGGATTTATGCCACCACGAAAACTTCCACTACGCCACTGAGCTTGCGCGCCTGTGCCTGCAGGGATTGCGAGGCCGCCGCAGCCTGTTCCACCAAGGCCGCATTCTGCTGCGTGACCTGATCCATCTGGGAAATGGCATGGTTGATTTCATCGATGCCCTTGCTCTGCTCGCTGCTGGCCGCACTGATGGCACCGATCACCGAGACCACGCGCTCCACGCTGGTGACGACCTCGTGCATGGTCTGGCCAGCCTGGTTGACCAGGGCGCTGCCGGTGGCAACCTTGTCCACCGAGTCGTCGATGAGCGCCTTGATTTCCCGTGCGGCGGTAGAACTGCGCTGGGCCAGGCTACGCACTTCCGAGGCCACCACGGCGAACCCGCGCCCCTGCTCACCGGCACGCGCTGCTTCCACGGCGGCATTCAACGCCAGGATATTGGTCTGGAAGGAAATGCCATCGATCACGCTGATGATGTCGACGATTTTCTTCGAGGAGGCATCGATGGCGGCCATGGTGCTGACCACTTCCTGCACCAGCTGGCCGCTTTCGGAAGCCACCGCAGAGGCTCGCTCGGCCAGCTGATTGGCCTGGCCGGCACTATCGGCATTGTTCTTGACGGTGGCCACCAGTTGTTCCATGGCCGAGGCGGTCTGCTCCAGGGAACTGGCTTGTTCCTCGGTACGGGAAGACAGGTCCAGGTTGCCGGCGGCAATCTCGGTGCTGGCGGTGGTGATGGCATCGGTCCCGGCACGCACTTCGCGCACGATGCTTCGCAGCGCTGTGTTCATGCTTTTCATCGACATCATCAGGCTGGCCGGATCGGCGCTGGCGACGTTGACTTCCCGCCGCAGGTCGCCCTTGGCGATCAGGGACGCCAGTTCGGCCGCGTCGGCCGGTTCACCGCCGAGTTGCTTCACCACGCTCCTGATGATGAGGATGGCGCTGGCCATGCCCAGCAGCAAGGCCAGCACCCCCAATGTGACGATCAATCGACGCGCCGTCTTATAGAGCGCCTTGGCTTCGTCCCTGGCCTCCTCGTTGAGTTTGTCTTCGAAGCGTGCGAGTTCGGCCAGCGTCGCGCGACGTTGCGCCTGCTGCCGGCCCACGGGGCTATCCTTCAGGACGGCCTTGATTTCTTCGCTGTTGTTGTCCTGGACTGCCTTGATCAACTGCTGTAGCTGCGGCAATACCTGGGCCGATTGCTGCTGGATGATGACGATGGCCTTTTTCTCGGCATCGGTGGTATCAGGCGCCTCGGCAAACATCTTGGCCAGGGTTTTTTCTGCTTCGCTGTAGATGGAAATCTGTTGCGGCAGCAGGTCGGCGTATTGCTTGAGCTCCTCAGCAGTGGTGCTCATCAGGATGCCGCGGGAGGCCAGCGACTGTTCAAACACAGCCGCGCGCATGATGGAGAGTTGATGCACCTCGGCATTGTTGACGTCGGTGATGCTGCTCAACTGCTGATCGATCTGGTCCATCTTCAGCAAGGCCATTGAGATGATGATCAACAGCAACAAGAGCACGCTGCCAAAGCCCAGC
>NZ_BADI01000672.1:0-6085 GCF_000333555.1 Herbaspirillum sp. B65
CGCTGATGAAAGTGCTTTCCGGGGTACACGCGCCCGACCGCGGTGACATCCTGCTCGACGGCAAGCCGGTCGCGCTGCGCGACCCTGGTGCCAGTCGTGCGGCCGGCATCAACCTCATCTATCAGGAACTGGCCGTCGCACCCAACATCAGCGTGGCCGCCAATGTCTTCATGGGCAGCGAATTGCGCACGCGCTGGGGCCTGATCGATCACGCTGCCATGCGCAAGCGCACCGATGCCGTCCTGTCCCAACTGGGCGCAGCCTTCCGCGCCTCGGACCGCGCCGGGCGACTTTCCATTGCCGAACAACAGCAGGTCGAAATCGCCCGTGCCCTGGTGCATCGCAGCCGCATCGTCATCATGGATGAGCCGACGGCGGCGCTCTCAGAACGGGAGACCGAACATCTGTTTGGCGTGGTGCGCCGCCTGCGCGACGAAGGTCTGGCCATCATCTACATCAGCCACCGCATGGCCGAGGTGTATGCCTTGGCCGACCGCGTGACGGTGCTGCGCGATGGCAGCTTCGTGGGCGAGCTGACGCGTGAGCAAATCGATTCCGAGCGCATCGTGCAGATGATGGTGGGCCGCTCGCTGGGTGAGTTCTACCAGCATCAGCGCATGGCGCCAGAGCAGGCCGCCGCGCTGCCTACCGTCTTGCAGGTGCAGGACCTGGCCGGTGGCAGGGTCAAGCCGGCTACCTTCACAGTACGCGCCGGCGAGGTGCTCGGTTTTGCCGGACTGGTCGGGGCCGGGCGCACCGAGCTGGCGCGGCTGCTCTTCGGCGCTGACGCCAGGAGTGGCGGTCAGATCCTGCTCGGCGGGCAGGCCTTGCAGATCGATGAGCCGCGCGCGGCCATGCGGGCCGGCATCGCCTATGTGCCGGAAGATCGCAAGGGCCAGGGGCTGTTCCTGCAGATGGCCGTGGGCGCCAATGCCACCATGAACGTAGCTGGTCGTCATGCCCGGTTGGGACTGGTACGCAGTCGGGCGCTGCGAGGCGTGGCGCAGGCATCGATACGACGCCTCAACGTCAAGGTCGCCCATCCCGATGTCGCTGTGGGCAAGCTCTCCGGTGGCAACCAGCAAAAGGTCTTGCTGGCGCGCTGGCTGGAGATTGCCCCCAAGGTCTTGATCCTGGATGAGCCCACGCGGGGTGTGGATATCTATGCCAAGAGCGAGATCTATCAACTTATCCACAAGCTGGCCGAGCAGGGCGTGGCGGTCGTGGTCATCTCCAGCGAATTGCCGGAAATCATCGGCATCTGCGACCGCGTGCTGGTCATGCGTGAGGGGACCATCACGGGCGAATTGTCCGGTGCGGCCATTACCCAGGAAAGCATCATGCACCTGGCCACCGACACGGCTGGTCTGAGCGCGGCGCAGAATCATGGCGCCACGGCTTCGCAGCGTTCGGAGAGCCCAGATTCTTCTCGTTCTTCCCATTCCTTTTAGTCATGGCTGACCTCATTCCTATGCATAAAAACGATGCCGGCGCGGCGGTTGCAGCGCGCTCCTCTTCCTCGGTCTCGCAATGGCTGCTGCACCGGCTGGGCATGTTGCCGGTGCTGGTAGTGCTGTACCTGCTGTTCTATGCGCTGACGATCTACCTGAGTGGCGATGGCAGCTCCAACTTCGCCACCACCGAAAACACCATGAACATCCTGCGCCAGGTGGCCATCAACCTGGTGCTGGCGGCGGGCATGACCTTCGTCATCCTCACCGCCGGCATCGACCTGTCGGTAGGTTCGGTGCTGGCGGTTTCGGCGGTGCTGGGGATGCAGGTCTCCTTGAGTGCCGCGCCGGGCTGGTCCATACCCATGTTCATCGTCTCCGGGCTGGTGATGGGCATGGTCAATGGCGCCATGGTGGCCTTCCTCAACATCAATGCCTTCGTGGTCACGCTGGGCACGATGACGGCCTTCCGAGGTGCGGCCTATCTGCTGGCCGATGGCACCACGGTCTTGAACAATGACATTCCCAGTTTCGAATGGATCGGCAATGGTGACTTCCTGCACGTGCCCTGGCTGATCTGGGTCGCCGTGGCAGTGGTGTTGCTGTCCTGGGTGATCCTGCGCAAGACGGTGCTGGGGATGCACATCTACGCCATCGGCGGCAACCTGCAGGCAGCGCGCCTGACCGGCATTCGCGTGGGGTTGGTCTTGCTGTTCGTCTATTCGATCAGCGGCCTGTTCTCGGGACTGGCCGGCGCCATGTCGGCCAGTCGTCTGTATGGCGCTAACGGTAATTGGGGCAGCGGCTACGAACTCGATGCGATTGCTGCGGTGGTGCTGGGCGGCACCAGTCTGATGGGGGGCGTCGGCACCATCTGGGGCACGGTGGTGGGGGCGCTCATCATTGGCGTGATGAACAATGGATTGACCATCCTGGGCTTGTCGTCTTTCTGGCAATACGTGGCCAAGGGCGCGGTGATCGTGCTGGCGGTGATTCTGGACAAGTGGCGCCAGAAGGACGCGACCCAATGAAGCCCGCAACCGACACCGGAGACCTCATGTCCCATCCTGACTTCGCAAGCCGCCGTTTCCTGCAGGCGCATGTGGCCGATACGCTGGCCTTCTATGATCGCCACGCCATCGATCCGCAAGGGGGCTTCTTCCACTACCTGAAGGACGATGGCAGTGTTTATGAGCACAGCCACCGGCACCTGGTCAGCGCCACGCGCCTGGTCTTCACGCAAGCCATGGCCTACACCCACACCGGCCAGCCCCGTTACCTGCAACAGGCGCGCCATGCGCTGGCACACCTGGAGCGGTTCCGTCATCGACAGGGGCCGCTGGCCGGGCTGTATGCCTGGACCTTGCGCGATGACCGCATCGAGGATGGCACCGTAATGGCCTATGGCCAGGCGTTCGTGCTGCTGGCCCAGGCCCATGCGCACCGCATCGGTCTGTGTGATGCCGAGCAGGTGGCGCAGGCTTTTGCCCGCATGGAAAGCGCCTTCTTCGAACCCGCCCATGCGGCCTATGCCGATGAGATCACCGCGGCCGGAGAATTGATCGCCTATCGCGGCCAGAACGCCAACATGCACATGTGTGAAGCCTGCCTGGCCGCCTATGCCGCCACTGGCCGTGCGCTCTACCTGGAGCGGGCACAGTTGCTGATCGAGCGTTTCGTCTTTGGCCTGGCGCGGCAATCGCAGGACATGGTCTGGGAACATTACCGCGCCGACTGGTCGCTGGACCACGACTACAACCGCGGCAATCACGACAACATCTTCAAGCCATGGGGGTTCCAGACCGGCCACCAGACCGAGTGGGCCAAGCTGCTATTGATTGCACACGGCCACGAGCCACGCCCAGAATACATTGCGCGCGCGGCCGAGTTGCAGACGGCAGCCTGGGAGCATGGCTGGGATGCGCAACACGGTGGCCTGATCTACGGCTTCGATCCCGCGCTGCAGCCCTATGACAGCGACAAGTATTTCTGGGTCCAGGCCGAATCCTTCGCCAGCGCCTGGCGCTTGTGGCGGGTCACTGGCGAGGAGCGCTTCCGGGCCCAGTATCACGCGATCTGGGCGTGGAGCTGGGCGCATCTGGTCGATCATCAATACGGCGCGTGGTTCCGCATCCTGGCGGCCGATGGAAGCAAACTGGAAGATACCAAATCACCCGCGGGCAAGGTCGACTACCACACCATGGGGGCCTGCTGGGATGTGATGGAAGCAGGCGGACTGGACGACTAGCTGCCGGCAATGCAGCGGGTCTTCAGGGGATCTTCAGGAATACCTTGTCATAGATATTGCGGATCTGTGCGACCGATTCGGGGTCATGCCATTTCTCCACGATGGCACGGTAGAACGGTTTGGCACGTTCCTCCAGCAACACCTTGTTGACCTGCTCTACCACCTGTCGGCCCCATTCATTCTTCGGGCACATCACCCGATTGAAGACGACTTCGTTGGCTTCCTGCATGGGCAGCGCCACCAGCGCATCGGGCTGGCCCATCGCACGCGCCTGCTCGAAGGCCAGCAGTGGCAGTTCGATCATGTAGTCGATACGGCCCGCCAGGAGCATCCCGATGGCTTCCACCTGTTCCGAATAATTTTCCTGGGGCCGATAGTCTGCCAACAGCATGTCCACGGTCGGGCTGTAGGATCGGTCGCGCATGACCGAGGTGGTCAATTGCCGATTCTGCAGCAGCGCCTGGAGCGACAGCGGGCTCTTGAATTGTGCCAGCCGGTCGCGTCGCACGATGATGCGCAGCGGCAGGAAGATCGAGATCGGCAAGGACAAGTAGCCGAAGTTTTCCCGCTCCGGTGTTTTGAGCATCCCGTTGTAACACCAGTGGCTACCCTTGACGATCTCGCTGTTGATGCGCGGGAAAGGGGCTTCCAGCTCCACGTGCTGGTACTGCGGCAATTTCTTCTTGATGATGTCCAGCGTCAGGTCGAAGATTCCCTGATGCGCGAATTCCCCGCTACGGATCATGTAGGGCGGCACATGTATTGCCCCAGACGATCTGCTCCGTCGCCAGCGCCAGCGGTGCCAGGCAGGCCAGCATCAATGCAGTGATGGGAATACGGACAAGCTTGGAGTGCATGTACAGATTTATTCGGACAGAGCGGGCGGTGGCGGCATCGTGGGCGCCATCAGCACCCGATTGCGACCTTCCGTTTTGGCCTGATAGAGCGCGGCATCGGCAGCTTGCATCAGGGTTTCCAGGCGCGCCTCTGGATGGGCCGGGATGCAGGAGGCGACCCCGCAACTGATGGTAAGGCGTCCTAGCATCGAGCCGGCGTGCGGCAGATCGAGCGCATAGATGGCATCGCACATGCGCTGGACGATCTGTAATCCACGCTGGCCATCGGTATCGGCCACGATCACAGCGAACTCTTCGCCACCGTAGCGTGCCACGGTTTCGCCGGCGCGGCCAATGGTGTCTTGCAGGGTTTGCGCCACCCGGCGCAGCACGGCGTCCCCGGCCACGTGGCCGTAGTGGTCGTTATAGGGCTTGAACCAGTCGACATCGATGAAGGCCACCGTCAGCGGCTTGGCATGACGCACGCTGCGTCGCCATTCCTGGTCCAGCGTCTCATCGAAGCTGCGTCGATTGGCAATGCCGGTGAGGCCATCGGTGAGACTGAGGGAACGCAAGCGTTCATTGGCCTGGGCCAGGTCATGCGTGCGCTCGGCGATGCGCAACTCCAGCGATTTGTTGAGCAGGCGCAGCGATTCCTTTTCCTGTTCCAGTTGCGCATAGAGTGCGCGGTTCTGCGCGGCTTGCTTGCGCAGGTTGGACAGCATGGCGTTGATGGCTTCTGCCAGGAAGTGCAGTTCATGACGTTGCTTGCCNGGCAGGTAGATGCTTTGGGGCGTTTGCGGATGCTGGGATTGATCGGGCTGGCTCAGGTTCTGGCGNCTCACGAAGTCGGCCAGTTGCGCGATCGGCTGCCCCAGCCAGCGATTGAACACGTAGAGGAAGATGAACCACAGCACCAAGGTCTTGATGATCGAGTTGATCAGGATCAGCGTGAAACCGTAGGCCACTTTTTTGATGACGACATGCCGGCTGGAATACACGGTCCATGCGCCGATGTCGTGAGTAACCCCATGTTCATCGCGATAGAGGATGGGAAAGCGATGACTGGTGGCGGCATCGAAGAAGCCCGGCTGCAGCGCGCTGCGGATGCCGTCGCCATCGACATGGATGTGACGGCCATCCTGCTCGATGATGTTGCCCAGTGCCATTACCAACCGCCCTTGTGGATCTTCGATCTTCACTCCGGTGACCACCGGCAGGTTGCTGATGCCGCGCAGGGTGGCTTTTTGCACGTCGCCCTGAAAGCGCCAGGTGGAGCTGGCCAGGCTGGCGCCGAAGGTCTGCTCCATGGCGCGCAATTCATTGTCCACGCCCGATTGCGTATGTTCATACTCGGCACCCAACTGAAGGCAGGTGACGATGAGTGTCACTAAAAAGTAACTCCCGAAAATGATGCGCAGCAGGTGGACTGCCAGGGAATTTTTGGAGAGCAAATTCATGTTCTTGCGGGGGGATGCTTTGCTCAGGAATGGTTGATGCCGCGCGATGCAGTAGGAGTGCAGTAGGCGGACATCGTTACCGCAGGACGG
>NZ_BADI01000671.1:0-2389 GCF_000333555.1 Herbaspirillum sp. B65
ATGGCCATGACGGTGGGCGCAGACATCTGGCAGAGCATGTATCTGGGATCGATTGCCGCTGCCTGCCAGGTCAGTCGCGTCGGCAATATTCCTTTGTCGGCAAGTGATCTGATGCAGGAGTTGGCTGACCAGCTTTGAAGCATCGGGTGATAAGGCTTTGGCGTGCACCTTATACCCTATCAGCGCTGGATCTTGTCAGCCGGCCATGACCCGTAATCTCGGTACCGTCGATACCTGACTTGGGCGTACATCGGCCTTGAAGCGCTGGACGGCCAGAAAGTCGACGATTTCGCGAGCAACGATTTCCTTATCGTTATCAAGCGTAATCATGTGGTAACTATTCTGCAGAATGACTTTCTTGCGGCACTGAGCACCAATCTTTGCCTCTACCAGATCGGCACTTTTGCGGCTGGCTACATCGTCTTGGGCAGCATGAACGATCAGCGTCGGCGTTCTTACGTCGCCCAGATGACGGTCATCGAGATGCTCTCCAGGTTGCGCAATGCTGGCGCGTGGCCGGGGTGCCATCGTCAATATCGGATCGATGTCGGGGATGATCGTCAACGTGCCGCAGCCGCAATGCCACTACAACGCCTCCAAGGCCGCCGTGCATCACCTCACGCGCTCGCTGGCGGTGGAATGGGCCACGCGCGGGGTGCGCGTCAATGCGGTGGCACCGACCTATATCGCCACGCCCCTGCTGCAGGAACTGGAAAAGGAACAGGCCTTGATCTCCCGCTGGCTGGACCTGACCCCACAACAGCGCATGGGACGGCCGGAAGAAATCGCCGCCGTGGTGGCCTTCCTGGCCTCGGACGCTGCCAGCCTCATCACGGGTGCGGTGATCAATGCCGATGGCGGCTACACCTGTATCTAGGCGTGGGCAAAGCAGGCGGACACAAAAAAGCCGGTCCCTTGCGGTGCCGGCTTGATCGGCTTGCTGCTGGCTTGCGGCAGGTGTCAGACGCGGTAGATCTTCTCTCCGGTCTGAACGATCCTGAATTTCTCGTTGGTCAGGGGATCCAGCGCCCGGCCATCCGCCAACTTGTAGGTGCGGCTGAAGGCCTGCGCCGCTTCATCGGCTTCGTCCTGCTGCGTCTGGTACACCTCGACGTGGTAAGGTGCGCCGGTCTTGCCCTTGGCATCGAATTTTTCCACCAGATCCATATATCGTCTCCTTAGTCGTGGCCTTGCGCCAGGGTCAACGATAGCAGATTTGACGGGGCTTTCCAGCGCATTGCATGTTGCAGCGCACAGGAGTGAAAATTTCTTCACGCCCCGGTCGACGAATCAGCGTCAAGGACGCCGATCAGAAGTGCAAGGTCACCCCCACCCCGAACTGGCGCGTGACTTCCGCCTTGTTCAGCCCGAATTTGGCGCCGGCATCCAGATCCACGGTCTTGTTGGGCGACCAAATCACCCCCACCAGGGCATAGGATGGCAGCGTCTTGCTGCCCACATTGGGGTTCTGCGCCACGCCGGTATCGGCCACCAGGCGCCATTGTTCATTGAGCCCATACCAGACGGCGGCCGAGGCGGTGTGCGCGCGGCACGCTCCTCATTGGATTGACCACGGATCAGGAGGATGAGCAGGACTGCGCCGATCAGGTCAAAGGCACCCAGCATACCGAATAGCGGGCCATAGCCTACCTTGTCGGCCAGCGCACCCACCAGCAGCGAGAAGCCCAGGCCCCCGATCCAGGCCGACATGCCGGCAAAGCCGCTGGCCGTGCCCACCTCTTCGGGATCGAACACGTCCGCCGAGAGGGTATTGACCAGGCCGGAAATCATCTGGTGCGCAAAGCCGCCCACGCAGAACAGCGCGATGGCGGTATAGGGCGAGGCCACCAGGCCGACGCAGGCGGGCCCGATCATCATCACCGCCCCCAGCACCACGCCATAGACGCGCGACCAGATCAGCGGCACGCGGAAGCGATTGATCAGCCAAGGCGACAGGTAGCCCCCCACCAGCCCGCCCAGGTCGGCCGCCAGGAAGGGCAGCCAGGCAAACATGGCGATGGATTTGAGGTCCAGGTGACGCTCGTTGACGAAATACAGGGGGATCCAGAAGCTGAAGGTCTGCCAGGCCGGTTCCGCAAAGAAGCGCGCCAGGGCGATGGCCCAGAAGCGGCGCGAGCTCACCACGTCCTTGACCGGACGCTTGCCGCGTACCGCGCTCACCGGGCGTTGCTGGCCGCTGACGATGGTCGTGCGTTCCTGCTCCGACAGCGCCGCATGGTCGCGCGGCGAGCGATAGAACGCAAACCACAGCGCGGCCCAGGCAAAACCGAGCACGCCGGTCACCACGAAGGCCGATTGCCAGCCATAGCGCAATTGCAGGAAGATCACCAGCGGCGGCGCCAGCATGGCACCCAACGAGGTGCCCGAA